>JAHFDV010000407.1 GCA_023248815.1 Myxococcales bacterium | reverse complement strand
AAATGCTGGACCTTCTGACTTCGACCTTCGAAGAAATTCTCACGCGTAACGAAGAGCTCATCGACGCGAAGAATACCGCCGTCCAGCAGAGCCATTTCAAATCCAACTTTCTCGCATCGATGTCGCACGAGCTCCGGACGCCGCTCAATGCGATCATCGGATTCTCCGAGCTCTTGCAAGACCAGCAATTCGGCACGCTCAATTCCGAGCAGCGAGAATTCGTCGATAGCGTCGTCTCGAGCGGACGTCATTTGCTCGCGCTCATCAACGACATCCTCGATCTGTCGCGCATCGAGGCCGGCCGGATGTCGTTGGAGAAGGCGAGTATCGACGTGCCGCAACTCGTCGATGGCTTGCGAGCGGATCTCGCTTCACTGACGTTCAAGAAGAACAACACGCTCGAGATTACGATGGAGGAGGGGCTGCCCAAGCTCTCCGCCGATCCGACGCGCTTTCGGCAGGTGCTCTACAACCTCCTTTCGAACGCCATCAAGTTCACACCCGAGGGGGGACGCACGATTCTCGACGTGCGCCGCGAGGACAGCAAAATCCTCACGAGCGTGAGCGACACCGGAATCGGTATCAAGGAGAAGGACCTCCCGCGCCTCTTCAAAGAATTCGAGCGAATCGAGAGCGATGGCCCGCGCGTGGAAGGTACGGGGCTCGGTCTCGCGGTGACCAAGCGAATCGTCGACCTTCATGGCGGCTCGATCAGTGTGACCAGCACATTCGGCAAGGGCAGCACGTTCTCCGTTCTCTGGCCCGCTGCTTGACGCTCGTCGCTCTGCGCAGGTGAGCGACTTCGTTCCTCGTGAGGAGGGATGAGTCGTGTATTCTCGCGCGAGATGAATCCTCTCGCTTTCGATGTTCACAAATTCGGAGGAACGAGCGTCGGTAGCGCCGAGCGTTACAAGGGGGTCGCGAAGCTCATTGCGGCGATGGCGAAAGACGCGCGCCTCGGCATCGTCGTTTCGGCGATGAAGGGCGCGACGGACCAGCTCCTCGACATTGCCCACCGTGCACAGCAGCGAGACGGGACCTACCTCGAAGCTCTCTCGCAGCTCCATGCGTGGCACGTCCGCGAAGCGGATCTGCTGCTCGAAAAGGAATCGTCGAAGAAAGAGCTCCTCGCGATGCTCGAACGCGACGTCTCGGATCTGCGAGACGTGCTCCGCGGAATCTGGCTCCTGCGCGAGAGCTCGGAGCGGTCGAGCGAACGGCTCGCAGGCTACGGTGAAGTGTGGTCGGCGCAGTTTCTCGAGGCCCTTCTTCGCGAGAGCGGCGAAGACGTCGTGTGGCTCGACGCGCGCGAAGTTCTCGAGGTCGAACCCGCGAAGCATCAGGTCGTCGTCGATTGGGAGCGTTCGAAGGCGAAGATCTCCGACTGGCTCGCCGCACATCCGAAGCCACGTGTGATTGTCATCACGGGGTTCGTCGCGAGCACGAAGGACGGCGTCGCGACGACGCTTGGCCGCAACGGTAGCGACTTTTCAGCGTCGATTTTCGGCTCTCTGCTCGATGCGCGCGAGATCGTGATTTGGACGGATGTCGATGGCGTACTCAGTGCCGACCCGAGACGCGTGCCCGAGGCAGAGGTGCTTGCGGAGCTCTCGTATCAAGAGGTGACGGAGCTCGCGTACTTCGGCGCGAAGGTCGTGCACCCCGCGACGATGGAGCCGGCCGTTCGGAAGAACATTCCAATTTGGATCCGCAATACGTTCCGCTCAGACTTTCCGGGGACGAAGATTCACGGCGCCGCCAAAGGATCGCGACCCGTGAAGGGCATCTCGACGATGGACGATGTTGCGCTCCTCAGTCTCGAAGGCCTCGGGATGCGCGGTGTCCCCGGAATCGCCGAGCGCCTTTTCAGCTCGCTCCGCTCCGCGGAGATCTCGGTGATCTTGATTTCGCAGGCGAGCTCCGAACAGTCGATCTGCTTTGCGGTGAAGAGCAGCGAGTCTCATCGCGCAAAGGGCGTGATCGAACGCGATTTCGCGAGCGAGCTTCACCGCGGCGTCGTCGAGCGCGTCGATGTCGTGAGCGAGTGCAGCATCGTTGCGGCCGTCGGCGACGGGATGGCCGAACAGCCCGGCCTCGCAGGCAGATTCTTTTCGGCGCTCGGGCAAGCGGGCGTCAGTGTTCACGCGATCGCGCAAGGCTCTTCGGAGCGCAACATCTCGGCGGTCATCGCCAAGGCCGACTCCACACGGGCCCTCCGCGCCGCGCACTCGGCCTTCTATCTTTCCAACTTGCCGCTCGTCGTCGGTGTCATCGGAACCGGCCTCATCGGGAAGGCTTTTCTCCGCCAGGTGAACGCGCAACGCGATCGCCTGAGAAAGGAGCGCAATGTCGATGTCCGCGTCTCCTTCGTCGCCACCTCGAAGAAGATGGTGTTGCTCGACGAGAAAAATGGCTTCGAGCAATGGGAAGAGGCACTCACTGCAGCCACGGAGCCCTTCGACGTCGATCGCGCGCTCGAACATCTCGCGCGCGATCCTTCACCGCATCGCGTGATCATCGATTCGACGGCCAGCGATGACATCGCGGCGCGCTACACCGATTTTCTCGCGCGCGGCCTGCATGTCATTACGCCCAACAAGCGCGCCAACACGTCTACCCAGAGCTACTACGACGCGATTCGAAAGAGCGCGGCCTCGTCACAGCGTCACTTTCTCTATTCGACGAACGTGGGCGCGGGCCTTCCCGTATTGCGGACATTGCGCGACCTCGTGAACACGGGCGACGAAATTCTCGAAGTGCAGGGAATCATGAGCGGCACGCTCTCGTACCTCTTCAACAACTTTTCCGGTGAAGAGCCGTTCTCCGCGCTGCTACGGCGCGCGATCGAGATGGGCTACACCGAGCCGGACGCTCGCGACGACTTGTCCGGGATGGACGTCGCGCGCAAAGTCGTCATCCTCGCGCGCGAGGCTGGCGTTCGCGTGGAGCTCTCGCAGGTGTCCGTGCAGAACCTCGTGCCGGCAGCACTGCTCGCCCTCCCATTGCCCGAGTTCATGAACCGACTCTCGGAGCTCGATGCGCCGCTCGCCGAGATCTTGCGCGTTGCGCGCGAGAAGAACGCCGTTCCGCGGTACGTCGGTCGCCTCGACCCGAGCGGAAATCTCAAGGTCGCCGTCGACTTCTTCACGCCGTCGCACGTCTTTCATGGCGTATCCGGCACGGACAACGTTCTCCTCTTTCGCACGCGACGATACGACAAGCAGCCGCTCGTCATTCGTGGGCCAGGTGCGGGAACGGAAGTCACCGCGGGCGGCGTCTTCGCCGACTTCTTACGACTCTCGACCTATCTCGGGGCAAGGCCGTGAGGACGCGCGCCACCGCCTTTGCGCCGGCTTCATGCGCGAACGTCGCCGTCGGGTTCGACCTCATGGGCTTCGCGCTCCAGGCGGTCGGCGATCACGTGACGGTGTCGCGCATCGAGGAGCCCGGCGTCGTCCGCATCGCGGCGATCGAAGGGCTCGAAGGGCTGCCCTTGCGACCGGAAGAGAACACCGCGGGCGCCGGACTCCTCATGATGGCGAAGAAGCTCGCGCTGCCGTTCGGATTCGAAGTTCGCATCGACAAGAATATCCCAGTGGGCTCGGGTCTCGGCGGATCGGCGAGCTCCGCCGTGGCTGCCGTCGTCGCCGGCAACGCGTTACTCGACACCCCTTTCGAAAAACTCGATCTGTTGCCCTTCGCCGCGGAAGGTGAACGCGTCGCGAGCGGCGCCCTCCACGGCGACAACGTCGCGCCCGCCCTTCTCGGTGGGCTCGTGCTCGTTCGCGCAATCGATCCGCCCGAGGTGATAGACCTCCCAGTTCCGAAGGGGGTCACGGTCGCGGTCGTCCTTCCGAAGCTCCGCATCGACACGAAAGAGGCGCGAAAAATTCTCTCGCCGGAGCTCTCTCGAAAACTCTGGATCGAGCAATCGGCACACCTCGCCGGCACGCTCGTTGCCCTCTTCCGGGGCGATGTCGAGCTCTTGCGACGCTCGTTTCACGATGTCGTCATCGAGCCGCAACGGGCGCAACTCCTAAAAGGTTTTTTCCCCGTGAAGAAAGCGGCGCTCGACGCTGGTGCCATCGGTTGTTCGATTTCCGGCTCGGGTCCCGCCGTGTTTGCTTTCGCGAAGAACAAGGACGAAGCTGAGAAGGTCATGATCGCGATGCGCGACGCGTTCGAGCGCGAAGGCGTCGAAGTGTTCGGTTCATGGACGAGTCCCCTCGATGCGAAGGGCGCAGAAATCGTCGACGAAACCTCGAAGGTGAAACCGTGAAATATCGAAGCACACGCGGCGAGGGTGAAAGCCTGTCGCTTTCGGCGGCCATCGAAAAAGGCTTGGCGGACGACGGGGGGCTCTTCATGCCCGAGGTGCTCGATCACATCGATGCAAAGACGCTCGACCCGAGTCTCCCACTTCCGGAATTTGCGGCGGCCTGGATGCGCGACTTTGCAAAGGGGGACGACGTCCTCTCGCGCGAGATGGACGCGATCTGCCGCGAGGCGTTCGACTTCCCGATTCCGACGAAGGAGCTCGCCCCGAACCTCTCGGTGCTCGAGCTCTTTCATGGACCGACGATCGCGTTCAAAGACGTCGGCGCGCGCTTTCTCTCTTCCTGCATCGCGCACCTCTCGAAAGGCGTCAAACGCACGGTTCTCGTCGCCACCTCTGGCGACACGGGCGGTGCGGTCGCATCGGCGTTCGTCGGCAAGCCGGGGATCGACGTCATCGTGCTCTATCCCAAGCGCGGCGTGAGCGCGCGTCAGGAAGCTCAGCTCACTGGCTGGGGAGAGAACGTCCGGGCATTCGCGGTGAATGGCGTCTTCGACGATTGTCAGCGAATCGTCAAAGAAGCCTTCGCCAGCGAGAAATGGCGCAAAGCAATGCGTCTCGTCAGCGCCAACAGCATCAACCTCGGGCGGCTCATTCCCCAAAGCATGTATTACGCACGTGAATCGATTGCTCATGCCAATCGCACGGGCACGGCGCCGACCTTTTACGTTCCCACCGGCAATCTCGGAAATGGACTCGCGGCTCTCCTCGCGAAACGCCGTGGCGCTCCCATCGAGCACGTCGTGCTTTGTTGCAACGCGAACGAGACGTTGCCGGAATACTTCAAGACGGGATCGTTTGCCGCGAACCCTTCGGTCGCGACGCTCGCCAATGCGATGGACGTCGGCAACCCGAGCAACTTCGAGCGGCTTCGCTTGCTCTATCCGAATCGCACCGACCTCTTGCACGAGGCCTCGGCGAACAGCGTCAGCGACGACCAGATTCGGAGCACGATTCGTAACGTGTTCGAGCGCTTCGGATACATCTCGTGCCCGCACACCGCGACCGCGTTTGCGCTCGCATTGGAAGCGAAGGGAGAGCGCATCGTCGTTGCGACGGCACACCCCGCCAAGTTCGAGACCATCGTCGAGCCGATCATCGGGACGGACATTGCCGTTCCGGACGCGCTCTCGAGCATTCTCGAAAAAAAACGCGAGGTCTACGACCTCGGGCCTTCTCTCGAAGCGCTCGAGATGGCCTTGGGCGTTCCCGCCTGAATTCTCGATAGCGCGCGATTGAGGGCGTCCAATCAGCGAGTAGAAGACCTGTCGTCAACTTTCCGGCGCCTTCTGATGGTTCGGAGAGCCCATTTTTCTTCGAAAAAATAAGGGCTTTTCGGCGGCTCGATCCTTGACGTAAGCCGTGTTCGGAACGAAGTTCC
>JAHFDV010000406.1 GCA_023248815.1 Myxococcales bacterium | reverse complement strand
AGTTTTGCGTGATCCAAAGAAGGGATCCAACGACGGGCGGTTCGCTCCCTCGTTGAACGATTCCAGCGAGGCCCGCGGCGACATCCAAGATCGGCGTAGTGTCGAAGGTGGTCGTCTTGACTTCGCTCCAGTCGAAGGCATCGATGTCGATCGTCTTCGACGCGGTCGATGTCGCGTTGCAATCGAGATGCACCGCGACCTTCACGTTTTGGAGACTGAGCTGCTTGTCGGCGAGAATCTTGTGCTTCGCGAGAGAACCGGCGCCCGTCACCCAATTCGTGACCAGGAGGTCGCTTTCGCTCGAGGAGATCTCCGTTTCGGAGCGATCTTGCTTGCCGGGGAGCGCAGCGAACACCGCGCTGGAATTCTTCGCATCGAACGTCACGTGCATCGGTACGAGCGCGACGTCTTCTCCGAAGTGAGAGTGAAGTGCGGCCGTCTCTTTCTTGGTGAGCTCCGCAGCTTCCAGCCGATAGCGAGCACCGCTCCGCAGAGCGCAAAAGCGGCTCTCCCCCGTAGCGTTGCTCGGGCAACCGCCGAAGTCGGAGTCCCACGCCGGCTCGACGCCGTACCAAAGCGCCTTGATCGCGAGGCGCTTCGGAAACACTCGCGCGACTTTCATATGCGCGTCGTAGGAAACGATGACATCGCCGACGCTCGTGGCCCCGCACGTCGTAGACGCGAGCCCTTCGTCTTCGACGTTGCCTTCGGAGGCGCCTGTGCAACCCGCGAGCATGGGTAGCGTGAGCACCACCACGGAGGCGATGCAGTTTGCAATCGATCGATTCGTCATCGTGATTCCCGCCTTTGCAATTTCAGGACCCGGCGTTTCGACGCTAGGGAGGTCGTTCTCGCCCGCGAAAATGTCCCAACTTTCGTGGCAAATCCAGCGGGCTCCTGGATCGAACGTGCTCCGTGAGGGCGCGCATTGTCCCTTCGTGCACTTCTGCGCGTGTTCCACCGGAGTTGCTGGGTCACGCCCGAAACTTGTCGCGTCGGACCACATCCGTCACTTCAATCGAACGATTGCACGACAAAAGGTCACGGACGGATTCCCGCTGCGACTCCCAGCGTCCCATATTTGCCAGGAATGAGGCCGTAGACCGAAATAACGACGCTCGATTGCCGCGGCACGGAGATCGTCTCGAAGAGCGCAAGCGGAACGGGCGGTGCGTCGGTTGACCCACAGACGCTGCTCGTGCAGTTCACCTTCATGGCTCCTGCACAAAGGCGCCGGTCGCTGGGCGGATTTGCGTCCGTGTAGAGCGCAAGAGCGACGTCCCCGCGTTGAACCGTTCCCTCCGCGTACGCATCACCGACGAGCTCGAGGACGACGCTCGCGTCACTGTCGAACGAGTTGACGATTCGCACGTCGGCGAATGGCGCAAGATCCGAAGCAAAGCCGATCTCCGACGTTCCGCAAATCCATCCGTCGTTGCTCGCCGTCGCAGGATCCGGCCCCGTCAGGCGCGCCATCTCATGGTTTGGTTCGAGCTTCACGATGACCGTCGTCGGCGTTCCCTTGGGAGGAAGTACGAGCTCGGGAATCGAGACGAGCGGCGAGTCGGTCGAAGCGTCCGTCGCTCTCGTATCCTCATCGCCAGCTCCTACGTCGGATGTGGCATCGGCTTCACCAGAGTCCACTGTGTCCAGGTCTCCGCCGAGGTCGAGCGTGCTCGTACAAGCCAACAGCAAGGCGCTAGCGAAGAGGCCCGCGCGTGCCACGGGGAAGATCACGGTGCCTCCAGCGCGTTGGCGATCGCACTAGCAAACAAGCTGTTTGGGTAACGCTTTCGAAACTTCGTCGCGCGCGCTTCCGCGTCCGACTTATTCCCCGATTGAACGAGCGCCAAGATTCGAAGCGCATCCCGTTCCTCCGCCAGCTGTCCGTCGCCGAACGCGCGATCGTATTCGTCGAGCGAAGCCGTCGCCGCGGCCGTGTCACGACGCGAAAGCGCCGTGCGAGCGCGTTCGATCAGCGAACGCTCCTCGCGGAGCTTCGTATCGCGCGCGTCGGTTCGTGCTGAAGCGGAGCTACTGGAGGCGTTGGCGGAGGTGGGCTGAGCCGGAGCCAGAGAACGCGCAGTCACCGGGATCGCGGTCCCGAGCGGACCGACGAGTGCGGCACTGGGGGGAACGGAAGGGGAGGATTCGGCGGGTGGCGCCGCCGAGGAGCTCGTGGGCGACATTCCAGCAGAGCTTGGAAGACTTTCCGGAGTGTGCGCGAGGCGTGCATGCTCGCCGAAAGCGCCGATCACGACGCCGGCCACGAGCATGGCGCCGAGTTTGAGCGCACCCACGGATGAGATGGCTGCCGAAGAGTGCAAGCCCGAAGACGCTGCGGTGGAAGATGCGTCGCCGCGAGGTGCAGGGGGTGCGGGAGTAGACGGATCGACAAATGCACTCTCCGGGAGGCTCGCGCGCAGCCTTTCGAGAAGACGTTGCTCGAGTCGCGCGTCTTCGGTACGCGCACTTTCTTGCGCCAGAAGCTCCGCGGCGTCGGACGATAGCGAAGGAACATTGGGGTCGTTCATCGCGCACTCCTTTCCAAAAGCGTCGGCGGAAGCTTCGATTCGCGCGTCAAGCGGTCTTCGAACGCGCGCCGAGCGAGCCGCAATCTGGAATAGGCGGTATTGAGCGGAATCGCCAATGCCGCTGCGATCTCCGGCATCGATACGCCGTCGATGTCGTGGAGGATGAGTAGCTCTCGCTTGTCGTCTTCGATCGCATCGAGCACACGCAAAACGAGATCTCGCTCTTCGCGAGCGACGTGCTTGGCCTCTTCATCACCCGCACCGCGCTGGTGCGAGTTGCGATCCGCGAGGACTGCGACGTTTCCGTTCGTCTCGAACTGCTCGTGGCGCCGAATCGAGTGCCGGCGATAGTTGGCTGCGCATTTCGCGGCAAATGCGAAGAGCCAGGGCTTGATGGCCCTTTCCGGATCGCGCTCGTTCAGATGGCGATGCACTGCGACGAAGACCTCATGGGCAACGTCTTCGACATCGGCCGAGCGCACGCCGAGGCGTCGCAGCGACGACAAGATGTATCCTGCATGCGAGTCATAGAGCTCTCGGAAAGACGTGCTCATGCCACTACCTCGGGCTCGTGCGCGCCCATCAAAGTGCTCCTAGAAAGAGTACGGTCGCATCGAAGGTGGCGATCGGCATGATCCAATCTTCGCGACCTGCGAGGCGCACCGACGTGCGGAGAGGCGCCGCCGCCAGGTCGATCTGCGCTCGAAAGAAAAGGCGACTCCAGAGAGGCAGCTCGAGTGCTCCGCGAGCTCCGATGTCGACGAAGCCGGCACTGGCGCGCACCGTATCTCCATCGCGAGGAACACTTCCCGCGACCACTCCTCCACGAAGGATGGGACCGAGTGCGAATGTGCTCCCGCCGAACAGCGCTTCGGCGGTGAGCGCGCCGAGCGTCAAATCGTAGGAAGGGGATCCCGCAACGCTCTGGGGAAAAAGTCCCCCGGACGAAAGACCGACCCTCCACGCGCCGCTCTTGAGCCCGAGATAGAGTTCGGCGCTGGGAGCGACGGAAGGAAGAGCGAAGAAAGCCGCGCCGATACCGAGACCGATCCGCGCCTCGAGCGCATGCCTTGGTTCCCTTGCACTCATCGACGCGGGGGATGGCTCTGGGACGGGAAGTTGCACCGGAAGGGCAGGCTCTGGTGTCGACGAGGGCGGTTGTCGAACACTCGCAACTGGCTCGGCAGATTTCGCGCGCGAGCCGTCGGCCAAGGGATCGATGCCGAGGGCGATGGCGGATGCCACACTCTCTCGGAGCTCGGGGCAATCTCCGTGGCTCTCGAGCATGCGCGTCCCGAGAGACTTTCCGTTGGCCGCTTGCAATTCCACTTCGGCGATGACTCGCGCGCCAGTGCGTTTGACGCGAACGCGGGCCGTCTCCTTCGCTCCGTCGCGAAAAGGGTCGTAGCCAAGACGCTCGGCGACGGCCTGAGCGAGCTCTTTGGGCTCGACGCATCCGCCCAGGGCGGCCTCGGCGAGAACATCGAGTCGCAGCTCGCGGTGGGCGGTCGGTTCCGCAAGCGCTGAGGAAGCGCCGCTCGCAAACGTTGCCATCGCTGCCATCGACGCAGTGCGCCTGAAGCTCGAAAGGCGTGCGCAGCGCTTGGATTCGTCGACGCGCATCGCGGAGAAGTACAACAGCAGATCGGCGCGAGCAAGCCGAGCTCCCCGCGAACCACGAGCAAACAGCTGTTTAGGATACGTGGGGCATTGCAGGCGAGACGTTGCGGCAATCGTCCAAAAACTTCGAATTGTTCTCGGATCACTTGCGCTTTTCGTCCTACGCGCCAGGATGCGGCGTCGCCATGAGCTTTGCTTTCCGAAACCTGTTCGCGGTTGCGCTTCTCGCAACGCCCATCTCCTGCAGTACATCGTCGAGCGCGCCCTTCGAAGACGAAGCGGCCCAGCGCGAAACGACCTCGGTCTTGCTCGATATCCCTTCCCGCATCCAGTGGCCGAACGATCACGGGTACTGCGGCGAGACGTCGATTCAGTCGATTGCGCTCTACTACGGAGCTTGGATTTCTCAGGCCGTCGTGCGCGACGTCGCCGGTTCGGAAGTATTGCTCGGCGACAACGAAACGAAAGCACTCGACAAGCTGAATTTCGAATTCGACGATTGGAAGCGCAAGAAAGACGAAGATCAGTTCGAAGATTTCGCCGTTTGGTTGAAGGGGCATCTCGCAGACGGTCACCCTACGATCTTCACCGTCTATCTCACCGACGGAACGAACGACGACGACTACGATCACATCATGCCTGCGATCGGCATCGAATCGCGTCACGGCAAAAAATACGACGGCGACGACGTGCTCACGTTCCACAACAATTTCGGTGACGAGTTGCGTCGCACGTTCAAGTCACTCAGCGCATCTCGAAAGAAGTGTGGCTTCGACTCCAGCGAAGGTGGCTGCATTCCGAAAGACGTCGACTACGGCACCGCGGTCACGGGCATCGTCGACAAACGACACGTCACGTTGCCGACGCGTCTCGTAGTTTCTTCCAACTCCGAGCCCAACGTCTCCAAACACGAAGCGAGCGTTGCAATGCGCGGTACGGTGACCGTGTCGCAGCTGACGGCCGGAAAAAGCTACGCGCTTCTTCGTTACGGCGACGCAGACGACGTTCCGCGCGATCAATCGGCGAAGGACTTTCTGGACTCGAAGTACGAGTCGCGCGTCGACTTCGTCGCGAGCGGTGAAGAGTGGACATACACCGATCCGAAAACGTTTCGCTCGGACGGCGTCGTCTTTTATCGCACTGTTCCTCGCTGACGTGGTCCCGGTTTGCGCACCGCGTGCTGCGTGGTAACTCCTAACTCGCGAACGTCGCGATATATGCGCAATACATCGAAGCGCATTCTTTGGCCCAAGTGTCCACGGCGCGTCGATCTAGTCCCAGCGCAGTTATTTTCTCGCCGGTAGCCCCCATCGACGTCAGTACGACGTCGGAGACGAGCGCACGTCGATCTTTCGCGACCCCCGGCAGTGCCTCCTCGAAGAACTTCTGCATCCGCGTCTTGATGACGTTCATGAACGCTACGGCCTCGGGCGCTTCACGAAAAAGTGCGCCCGCGTCGTCGAGCGCGGTACGCAAGGCCGCCTCTTGTTGCTCGGATCGAAAGAACACGAGCACGGCTTTTCGTAAGCGCTCCAGAGGATTCATGCCCGCGTCGCTCAAGATCTCGTCGAGCACGCC
>JAHFDV010000098.1 GCA_023248815.1 Myxococcales bacterium | reverse complement strand
TTTCCTCCGGGAAATGGGGCGCGCTCGACGAGCGTGACGCGCATCCCCTTCTTCGTGAGGTGCGCAGCCGCGCTCAGCCCACCGAAGCCCGCCCCGACGACGATCGCCGTCTTTCCAGCGAGGCTCATCTCGCGAAGAGCTCCGAGCGGAGCAACTTGCGCGCGGAGGCGCGGAGCTTTCGTGCGAGAGGCACGTGCGCGCGCCCGCTGAAGACGTCGTAGTTGCGCTCTTCGATTGCGCGTCCGATTTCACTGTACGTTGCACGCATCAGGATCGCTGTCGCACGCGAACGATGGCGAGGGATGCCGTGAATGCCGTGATCCCCTTCGCGGTAGAGCGATTCGGCGCGAGAGAGCGCCTCTCTCGCGACGATTCGGAATCCGTCTGCGCCCTTTCCGTCGAGCTTCTTCTGCGCGGAGAAACGTGCGAGGTCTTCGCGCCCGACGCCGTTCGCGGCGAGGACGTCTTCTGGGAGATACACGCGTCCGAGCTCGAGAAAATCTTCGCGCACGTCGCGGACGATGTTCGTGAGCTGCATCGCGCGACCGAGCGACGCGGCCGCGGCGTGCGCGTCTTGATGAGCATCGAAGATTGCTGCCATCATGCGTCCGACGGTACCTGCCGCGAGCTCGCAGTACGCCAACGTGTCGTCCCACGTTCGATACGTGCGCCCCTCGAGATCCCAGCGCATGCCTTCGAGAAGACCCGCGACGGCGCTTTCGGGAATTGCGCACTCGCGAACGACCTTCGAAAATGCCGAGAGCACGGGATCCGTGAACGACTTTTGCGCATAGATCTCCGTCACCTCGTCACGGAGGCGCGCAAGGCGGGCGACCTTCTCTTCGTTACCCTCTTGCGTCGCGCCGTCTCCGTCGACGGCATCGTCACAGCGTCGGCAGAAGGCATAGGTCACATAGGCACGTCGTCGCGTCGTCGCATCGAGTGCGCGCGAAGCGAAGTAGAAGCTCTTGGCGCGCTCCTTGGTGATGCTTTCGGCGATCGAAAATTCGTCCTCGATAGGCGTGGTCATGGCGCCAGGCGATTCCAGAGAGAGCCCTTGCGCTTCGTACTCGCGCGCCACTCACCGCTGAGGATCCGCTCGCTCACTTGCTTGGCACCGATGAGCACGTTCGGGATGCCCGTCGCCGGTTGGGTGCTGGCGCCCACGAAATAGAGGTTTTCGAGCGTTGCATCGCGCTGGGCAGGGCGAAACGCCGCGACTTGATCGAGCGTGTGCGCGAGCCCGAAGGCCGAGCCGTGCTCGAGCGAAAAACGGCTCCGCCA
The DNA here is from genome assembly GCA_023248815.1 of Myxococcales bacterium. Taxonomy (GTDB): domain Bacteria; phylum Myxococcota_A; class Polyangia; order Polyangiales; family Polyangiaceae; genus JAHFDV01. The sequence continues at coordinate 13,678 of JAHFDV010000098.1, read as the reverse complement.
ATCGAGCGGCGTGATCGCGCGTTCGGAGACGATGCTTTCACGGAGCCCTGGCGTCACCTCGCGTTCGAGCCGTTCGATGACGTGCTCGCGGAGGCGCGCGATCTCGTTCTTGTCGTGCCAGTTCGGTCCCTGAGGGTGGAGGTGTGGAACAGGGACGAGAACGTAAATCGCGGAGCCGCCGTTCTTCGCGACGGACGCATCCGTGCCGGAAGGTTCGGCGACATAGAACGAAGGATCGGCTGGCGTGCGATGCCGCTCGAAGAGATCGCGGAAAGATTCGGCGTAGTCGTTTCCAAAAAATACGTTGTGATGAAGCAAACCGTCCCACTTACGATTCGTACCCAAGAGAAGAATGAGCGCGCTCGACGTGTAAGAGAGCGGACGCCGTAGAGGACGCCCCAAGAGCTTGCGATACGCGTAGGGGAGATCGGCATTGGCAACGACCAAGTCGGCACGCACGAAGCGGCCATCTTCCAGCGTCACGCCGGTCGTGCGAGCTCCATTCGTTTCGATGGCGCGCACTTTTGCGTTCGTCTCGATCGAGGCGCCATTTTTCGTCGCGAGGTCGGCAAGCGCCTTCGAAATGCGCGCGAGCCCTCCTTTGACGTACCAAATGCCCTCGCCGAACTCCGTGCTCGGAAGAAGGCCGAAGAGCGCGGGCGCGTCGAAGGGCGAGACGCCGAGGTACATCGTCTGAAATGTGAGCGCCATTCGGAGGCGTTCGTCTTCGACGTGGCCGAACGCAACGTTCGCAACGCTGCGGTGCGCCTCGGCGGCGAAGAGACCGCGCAGAACTTTCGGCTGGGCCATCTCGAGCACGTTCGAGAACGGCTCTCGCAAGAACACGTCGAACGCGATGCTCTTCTTCTTGTCCGCCGACTTCAAGTAGCGGAAGAATCCGGCGCTCGATCCCGGAGCGAATCGCTCGAGCTCGCGCGTGAGAGCTTCGCGGTCACGCATGAGCGTGACGTTCGAGCCATCGCGAAAATGGACGCGGTAGTTGGGATCGCAACGCACGAGATCGAGCGCGTCGTCGGCGTTGGCGCCAAGCTCGCGGAAGTGCGCGCGAAGCACGTCGGGAAAAAGCAGAATGGTTGGACCGATGTCGAACGAGAACCCGTCGAACACCTCCCGACCGAGACGCCCGCCCACTTCGGCCTCTTGCTCGAAAACCGAAACGGCGTTCCCGGCCTGCGCGAGGCGCGAGGCAAGCGCGAGTCCGCCGAGACCTCCTCCCACGATAGCGACGTGATCTTTTCTCATTGGCTGGCCGACCGCGCGAAATTAGGGGCCGATTGCCCCGCAAGCAAGCCTTCGAGGCGTCAAAGTGGTAGAGCGTGAGCCCGTGTCCATCGGACTTCTGCGCCTCTTTCTGGATGACTTCATCTACCGCTTTTGGATGCGGCCGGACGATGCCGTCGCGTGGACATCGTTCCTCGTAGGCCTTCTTTTCGTGGTCGCCGCGTGTTTTCCGAACCGCTTCTACGAGCGCATCGCCGCCATTCCGACGAAAGTATTTCTCGGTGTGCTCGCGGTCACCGCCGCGTTGCTTTCCGGTTTCTACATTCATCATTTCTTGCGCGGCGGCCCGCGCATCGTCGACGCCACGACCTATTACCTGCAGGCACGAGAGCTCGCGGAAGGTCACTTCGCGTGGCCCCTCGATGCCCCGAGCGCTAGCTATCGGGGGCGATTCCTGTTGGCGCACGACGGAAATCTCGGCGGCATCTTCCCTCCTGGGTATCCGCTCCTACTCTCCCTCGGTTTTCGCTTTGGCGCGCCGATGCTCGTGGGCCCCGTCCTCGCAGCGGCGCATGTACTCGCGTCGTACCTCCTCGTGCGCGAGCTGATCGCGGGGGCGACGAAGCCTTCCGAAGAAGCGGCAGCGCGCGGTGCTGCGCTCTTCTCGGTGATGTCTGTCGGCCTTCGCTATCACACCGCCGACACGATGAGCCATGGCGCGACGGCGCTCGCGATCACGGTGGCACTTGCGTTGGCGCTTCGTGGTGCGCGCGAAGGAACGCTCTTTTCGTTCGTTCTTTCTGGGCTCGCGGGCGGCTCGACGCTCTCGATGCGCATGGTGTCGTCGTTGGGCGTGCTCTTGATCGTGCTCGCGCTCGCCTTTCTCTCGAAGCTTCGCGTGCGTGCGGCGCTGGCCGTGCTCGGCGGAATGATTCCCGGCGTCCTCCTTCTCATGATCTCGCAGTGGGCCGTGACGGGTTCGCTCTTTCAATCCACGCAGCTCGCCTACTACGGCGTCAGCGATGGCCCGCCCGGATGCTTTCGTTACGGTTTCGGCAAGGGAATCGGTTGCGTCTTCGAACACGGCGATTTCGTCGAGCACCGTCTCAAAGAGGGACACACGCTCAAAGAGGCGCTCGAGACGACGGCCTTCCGTTTGAAGTTCCACATGGCGGATGCCTTCAATGTCGAGCTTCTCGCCATCCTTCTTCTTCCCATCGTCTTCGTGCGCTCGCTCTTGTCGCTTCGTGCGCTCCTGACCTTCGCGCTCGTCGTGCTGCACATCGCGGCATACGTGCCCTTTTACTTCGACGGGAGTTATCCCGGCGGCGGTGGGCGCTTTTACGCAGACGTTCTCGGGATCGAAATCGCGCTCGTGGCTTCGGCGATCCTCATTCGCACGCGCCCCAACGTCGTCGCGCGACTGGCAGCATTGATCGCCGGCCTCATGGCGCTTGGATTTGCGACGCGCTCGATTCGCGAGCACCGGCTGCTTCGCGATCGCGACGGCGGGCTTCCCGCGTTTCAACCGGCGCTCGCACCGGACACGGGTCTGATGTTCGTCGACTCGGATGCGGCGTTCGCGCTCGCCTACGCCTCACGCACTTCGGCACTAGAGGTCGCGCGGTATCGCGGAGACGCGCACGACTTCTTGCTCTACGAGCGGCTCAAACGACCGAAGACATTTCACTACGAGTTTGCCGACACGCCGCGCCTTCTTGCCTACGTCCCCAAGCCGTCCTCACGGTTCGAGTCCGAATTCGACTGGCCGCCGCTCTCGCAAGAGGGGGGCTACGCGATTCCATTTTGGCCCGGGTGCGCGTCGAACCAACGCGGCCTCGTCGCGATTCCGACGAGCCCAATCGTGCGAGCTTCCATCGAGCTCCCGTTCTTGGAGAATGGATCTTACGCCATCACTCCGCACATCGTCGATCGGGCGGCACACGCGAAGGGTCATCTCGAGCTTCGCGATCCGCGCGGAACCGTTTTCGCGGAATGGAGCTGGGAAGACGGCGATGCCGAGGCCTGCCGCGCGCTCGATCGTCGTGAAGTGCTCGTAGAAAAGGGCGCCTATCTGCTCTTGCTCGAAGGACGCGGCGGAGAGGTCGCGCTCGACGCAGTCGATGCCGAGAAGATCGGCGCACCGGTCCCGCCCATCCCGCAGCCTCCGGTCCCCGTCGTCCAGCCGCAGGTGCCCGCCGAACCTTCGTCCCTACCCGTACCGCCACCCTCGGCGACTCCCTGACGATTCGGAAGCTTGCGGGCTGAAAGCTAGCGGTTCGGAAGACCGTTCGGGAGGTTCGGATAGAAGCCCTTCGACACTTCGACGAGCTCGCGGCAGGCGCTCGTATCGAGCCACTCGGCGTGGGTCTTCACGTTGGAGCAGTTCCAGTGCGCGTTCCAGACGTTGGCGACGAGAAGCGTCTCGTCCTTTTGCACTCCCCAGTTGGCGATGGGGCATTCGAACCAACTCGGGCAGTTGGAAATCGGAATTGCGTGCGCCATCGGGCTCGGCGCGCGGAGCAGCGATCGGCCATCGAGCTTGGCCTTGAATGGCTGGAACGCAATCGCATCGTAAACGCCGTAGAGGTCGAGGAAGGTGGGGAGGATGTCGAGGTGCGTCAGCGGACGATCGGCATGCTCACGAAGATGATTCCACGAAGCTTCGTCGATGGCACCGTTTCCGTTGACGATCCAAGCGGGCACGTGCGCTTGCTCTTCGTGAAGTGACTGCCCGTGATGAATCGCCTCGTGCTCGTTGAACGCTTCGCCATGGTCGCTCGTGAAGAAAATGACGTACGGCTTGTCGGCTTGTTTCGCGATGAAGGCCTTCACCGCCGCGTCGACAATTTTATCCTGGGTGTAGATCGCGTTTTTGTACTTGTTTCGAAGCTGATCCATGCCTTCGTAGCTGACGATGGTCGTCCACGGTTGAAACGGCGCGTCGTTGGGATCGATGAAGTAGCGAACGTGCGTTCCCGAGAGGTGGAGCATCACGAAATCGGGCGCGTCGCTCTTCTGCAATTCTTCGAGATAGCGATCGAGCAGCATGCCATCGGCGCCGCGCGTCGCCTCTTTGGGCAGCGTTCCGTCGTCATGACCGCCGAGAACCTCGAGAGGCGCCATCGTGTCGGCGTGGAGATCGCGACCCATCAAGTAGTCTGCGAAGTGTCCCGAGATGTACCGCGTGGGAATCGTCGCGTCGCCCGGTGTCCGAAGGGCGCGCAAGAAGTCGAAGAGCGTCGGTGTCGCGAGGATCTCTTCGCGCGAACGCACTTGGTGAACTCCCGTGTAGAGCCCGCTGAGTGCGATGCTCGTGTAGCTCCCGACCGACCGCATGTAGCGAAGAGGCAAGCGTTGCGGCAAGAGGGCTTCCGTACGCGGCGCCGTGGGGCATGGCGTCCCAGGAACGTCGCAGTAGTCCGACGCGCGGATGCTCTCGCTCAGAATGAAGAGAACGTTCGGCGGAATACGGAGCGGAGTCGTCGTGATGGGAACGGCGGCAGCGTTCACCGTGAGCGCCTTCTGTGACTTCAAAAGACGCCCCGTACCGAACGTGAGCTCGAATTCAGGCGTTCGCCGCGCAACGAGAAATCCACCGAGCGCTAGGGCCGTCGCCGCAAAACCGAGAATCTTGAGGGGAGCGCGCACCTTCAGATTCTTCGAGAGCTCGAGCAGCGCAAACTCGGCGAAGAAGAGAAGCAGCGTCCGCACGAACAAGCTCTGAAGCGAATCTCCGACGGTGCCACGAACGTCGGCCCAGTTCTGCCGCGCACACGCGAGCGCTTGCGCGTCGAGCGTCACGTGGAAGCGATGAAAGTAGTCCCATTCGAGCGCGACGATGAGAGCGACCACTGCGGCGACGATCACGCGCAGAACGCGTTTCTCGAGAAGACGCGCGAGCACGAACCAAAACGCGAAGCTGACGGAGAAGGCAATGATGTCTCGCGCGGGAAAGAACGGGCGAAAGAGAAAGCCCATCACTGAAAACTGCAGTGCGAAGAGCACCGCAGCGATCCACGCCGATGTCTTTTTCACCGCTCGTCTCGCGGCGTCGGTGCTTCGTCGCGTTCGACCGGCTCGAGCTCACCGGGCGCAAGATGCAGAGCATCCCGTCGCAACCACACGTGCACGTCGCCGAAGGATTTCGCCAAGGCAAAGCGCGTCGTGAACCACGCGAACGCTTTCGGGCTGTGCTCTTTGAAATCGTCGACCGCGTCTTGATTCGTGAGAAGCGGCGCCTTGTCGAAAAATACGAACGCCTCGACCTTGCGACTCTCGAGGGAGCGAAGAAGCTCGTTTTCGTGGAGATCGCGCTGCTCGCGAATCCAAGCGATCCGATCGTGTTGCTCGTCGCCATCGAGCGCTTCGACCGCGCCCCAGATCGCCGTGTCGTAATTCAGATCGTAGGCGTAGATGAACGGGCTCGCCGAGAGCCGCTTCGCAAAGAAGAGCACATAGGGATCCATTCCGTAGGTCTGCACACGTGCGTCGGTCGCCGTGTGCTGGCGAACGAAGAGCGCCGCTTGACGAAGATCCCAAGGAAAGAAGTCCGGAATGCGAAAGCGATCGTAGAAGTCTCGGGTCTCACGATTGTCTTTCCCGAGCTCGGCCATCCAGTCGGCGGCGCGATACGAAGACGTCTCTGCGCGGCGATGGGTCTCGCGCGAAAAAGCGGCGACTCCGAGCGCGAGCAACCCGACCATCACGAAGGCCAAGGCTTTGTCACCGAACGCTTGCCGCGACACTTCGTAGCCCGTCGTCGGCCGGACGAAGCGATGCTGCGCGATCGCCATGGCCACCGCTTCGACGAGGCCGCTCGCGATCGTGAGCCATGCGAAGGCGAGGCCCAACGAGATCGGGTGGAAGTGATACGGAAAGCCTTTTCCTTGGAGGATGACGCTCGCGTAGCCGACGACCGGAAAGAGAAGGATCGGAAAAACACGCGGCGAAAGTGCACGCACCGTCATCAGCAAGATTCCGATGCCGAGCGTAATCGCCGCTTGGACGTGCTGAAATTCGCCCCAAGGAACGGTGAACATCTCGCGCCAAGGACGCAAATAGATGAAGCGATAGATGCGCGGTGCGTCGACGAAATACGTCGCGAGGAACGTCTTCAGATCGGCGAAGAAGGCGAGATAGGTCGTGAAGAGCGCCGCAGCGAGAAGGCTCCCGAGGAGGTAGCCCGCGAGGAGACGCGTCTTTCGACCGCGTGGGGCGAAGAGCAATCCCGCCGCCGAGACGAGACCAAAGAGCACGACCGTCGGCTTTCCGAAGATCGCGATGCCGAGCAAAACTCCGGCAGCCACGGCGAGGCGCTCGGCCGTGCGCTTCTTTCTCAGGGGATGAATCGCGAGGACGCCGAGCACGACGGACGGCAAAAGGAACCAATCGCAAAAGCTCTCACGCTGAGCAAGGTCCCAAAAAATATAGCGAACGTATTGACCGAACAGCACCGCGACGGCGAGCAGGCCGAAGACGACCGACGTTGCCCACGGAAGCGCAGGCGATGGAACGGGCGGTGCCGGCAGCGAGGAACGACGACGTGCCTTCTTGGCGACGATCGGTGTGGCCGAAAGAAGCGGCAGAAGCGCCCCCGACGCGAAAAAGGCGATCGCCGAGACCGCGAAATCGAGATGGTGGAACCGAACCTCGTCACCGCCGCCCAGCGCGAGGAACACGCGATGAACGAAGTGAATGAGCGGCCCGTTGACGTCGCGAATGTCGCGATAGTCGACCTCGCCTTGAGAGAGCGCCCAGCCGATGTACTGGAAGATCCCCTGATCACGACCGAGCGTCGCGTACGATGCGTGGTCGAGCGCGATCCCGAGCGGAACGAGCGCTGGAACGAACGCGATCAAGATCGCGAGCGAAATCCAAAAGCGAGAAAGCGCGAGCAGCTTCACTCGACGGAGATCCTAATGCGCTCGTTTCAAAAGATGGGGCGCCGACGTTCAGCCTTCGACGGGAGCGCTGCCAGAGTCGTTGCCTGGCTTCTTCACGTCGTCGGCTTTGGCTTCGGGCTTCGGTTCGACGACTTCGGCAGCCGTCTCCGCCACTTCATCACTGTCCGCATCTTCGTCTTCGTCTTCGTCGCTCACGTCTTCGGATGCAGCATCTGCTTCCGTCGTCGGAGTCGTGACGGCAGCCGTACCGACCGCGCCTGCACCAAGAATGGGCTTGGCTTTCTTTTTCTTCTTCGGCGAGAGCGCCTTCGGAAGACCGAGGTCCATCGCCTGACGCGGTTGCACTTCGGCGCGCTCGGCGAAGATGCGGTGGAACCAGGTTGCGAGAAGCGCCGTGAAGAGCGCGATGATCTGACTCGTCGAAAGTTGAATCGAGCGCGGCGCTTCGAACGATGCCGGCGCCATCTTCACGTAGAGAAGAACGGGAATTGCGAAGGCAACGGCGAGAAGGCCGTAGCGAAGGCCCTTGTTCTTGATGTCGCGCGCGTAGGCAAACGTGAACCCGATCGCGAAGAGGAGAAAGCAGCCCGGAAGGAGGAGGTGCTCGCCGAGAAGCGGTCCGTATTCGTTTCGCTCGGGATCGCCGCGAAGGATCTCGATCGCGAAGCGTGCGACGCCGTAGAAAAAGACGAAGAGGAGGAAGATCTCACCGCGGAAGGTCTGCTGTTTGCGGCGCCGGAGCACGAGGATGAGAAGCAGCAAGCCCGCGAGCGACTCGTAGATCTGCGTCGGATGCACGGGCAACGAGCCGCCCTGCCCGCGGAACAGTTTGTAAGCAGGCGATCCCTCGGGGAACGTGCCGAGCTTCTTGAGGAATGCGGGCGCCGTGTCCGGGAGGCGCTTTCCGAAGTCGCAACCGAAGAGGTAGCAACCGATGCGCGTGATGAAGAGGCCTGCGGCAAGGCTCGGAATCGCGACGTCCGTCCAGGGCATCAGCTTGATTCCCTGCGCGCGCAAATAGGCCCAGCTGCCGATGAAGCCACCGAGGAATCCGCCGTACGCGACGAGCCCACCGCAGCCGGCTTCCGGCATCATCAGCAGCTTCATCGAAAACGTTCCCGCCTTCGTGAACTCTTCGGGGTTCGTGACGACGTAGAGAAGGCGTGCGCCGACGAGCGCGGAGACGGCCGTCACGACGTAACAGTTCGCCATGATCTCTTCGGGAAGGCCAATACGCTTCGAGAGACCGAGAGTGAGGTACCAGCCGACGACCAGCGAGAGGCCGAGCATCACGCCATACGAGTAGATGGGGAGGTCGTGGCGCTGGAAAGGCTCCGACCCTCGGAACGCAACGGCTGCGCCGATCGCCGCGACGGCGACGAGACCGGGGAACCACGCTTCGTCTTTGCGCTTGTTCCGGAGAGCGAGCAGCGCAAACGGCAGCGCGAGCAACGCGACGACGAGGCAGATCCACCAGATCTGAATGGGACGATTCGGGAGGGGGATGCGGAAGAGAATCGGATGCATCGGGACCCACGTTTTCGCACAGTTTTGCCCGAGCCGTGAAGTGTTTCCGGGCTATCTGCGGGCCTTGTGGACCGCGTTCGAAGCACTGTAAGAGGTGGAGTCATGCGGCGCACGCTCTCCCCTTCCTCTGCCACTCCACTTTTCTTGTTCTCGATCCCTCTCGCGATGCTCGCTTGCGTGCCGCCGGGAAACAGCACGCCCTCCGATTCCGGCGTGCCGGAGAGCAGCGCCGCGAAGCCCGCGCCGACGACGCGCTCGCGTCTCAACTCGCCGCCATTGTTGTCGGTATTCGAAGACACGTTCGATCGCGTCGACGCAGGCGCTCCAACGGGAACTCCCGTCGGCGATCCTCTGACGCTGGTCGATCCCAAAGCCGATGCGCGCGCGAAGGGCGCCGACGGTAGCACCGCGCTCGGATCCGACGCCGCACCCGCGCGCCCGCACGTCATTCCGATCCCCAACGAGCTCGGTCCCGATTGGATCGCGACGCGTCTCGGCGTTTGGAAGATCGAAAAGGGAAAGCTCTGCGGAGAAAAAGGCGCCAATCACGGCGTCTGGTTGAACCGGACCCTCCCCACGAACGCGCGCATCGAATTCGACGCGCAGGGCTTCTCGGAAGAGGGCGATCTCAAAGCGGAGGTTTGGGGCGACGGTCAGTCGTTCGCAAAGGGCACCTCCTACAACGATGCCACGAGCTACCTCGCGATCTTCGGCGGTTGGAAGAACACGCTCCATGTGCTCGCCCGTCTCGACGAGCACGGCGAAGATCGCAAAGTGCTTCCGGTCGATCTCAAGGCCGACGACATCCGTCAACGCCCCGCAGCCCGCTTGCAAGTGTATCGCTTCAAGATCGAGCGCGAAGACGGACGCACGATCGCGTTCTCGATCGACGGCCGCAAGATTCACTCGTGGACCGACGAAGAGCCGCTCACGGGCCCCGGCCATGACCACTTCGGGTTCAATAACTGGGACGTCAAAGTTTGCTACGACAATGTGAAAGTCACACCCCTTCCCTGACCGATCGAGATCTCGACCCCACGACGGGGCGAGGGTCGAGATCCCGATCACTCTTTGCGCACGGTGTGACTTTCACATTTCCTTGTTGCTGGCCGAGCCTTCGCTCGGCGGGGTTGCAAATCAAACCCTTCCGTAGCAACGGATAGGTGCCACCTGCGCATTGCCTCGCGCAGCGCACATCTTTGTCCCAGTGATTGCTGTGTTTGTTCGCCGAGCCTTCGCTCGGCGGGTTGCGGTAGTCGCATTACCCAGGGTTCGGGTGGTCGGAACGCACCGTTGGGCTTTGGGCTTCCGATCTGCAACGAGTCTCACTTTCGGCGAGCGACCTCTGGCGCGTTTCGCAGGCTCGCCCGCTCCTCCTGAAAATTCCGATGGTTGAGCGCTCGTTCGCAAAAGTCGCGCGGAACTGGCCGTTTTAGGTCACAATTAGCGGTTCGGAGCTAACGGCCGCTTGGAGACGCACGAAATCGAAGAGCTCGTGGACGACCTCGAAACGAAGGTCGATCGCTTGCGCTCGCTCTACGAGCAGTACTTCATGGGGATCGAAAAGCTCGAGCCTCTCGTTCCGCGAAAGGACGTCGAGCGAAAGGTTCAGCAGCTTCGACGCGAGCAGATTCGCAATACGGCGCAGCGCTTTCGCTTCCAGATGCTCGTGCAGAAGTACACGACGTATCAGAGCTACTGGGCGCGCATCGTGCGGCGCATCGACGAGGGAACGTACAAGCGACAGATCGCAGGTGTTCGCTATCCGAGCGTGAGGCCGCCTGCGCCCGCCGCACCTCCCGAGGCCTCGTCGAGAATCGAGGATGCGCGCGCGGCAGAGCAACCCGCGTCGAAGGGACGATTCTTTTCGGATCGACCCGGGCTCGACGACGAGTTCGACAATGCCTTCGCGGCCATCGGCGGAGGCATACCGAAAGCTCCCGGCATGCCGAGCTTCGATCCGAAAGCGCAGAAGCCGAAGTCGCACCCCGCGATGCCCGCCGTTCATCCTCCCGCGTACAAGCCGCGCAAATCGCAAGAGATGGAAGGGGTGCGCGTCGAGCGCAAGAGTCAGCACCCCGGGCCGACAGAAGAGTCGCAAGCTGCGTTTCGCGGTCCCGCGTCGATGTCGCCGGAAGCGCAAAAGGCTCGCAAAGATCGCATGCTCGAGCTGGCGCAACGCGCGCGCAAGCAGCAAGAGAGCGTGTTTCCGCCCTCTCCCTCTCCGGCGCCTCCAAAGGCCGGTTCGAATGCCGATGCGCCGAGCAACGCGCCGACGGCCCGCTACGCCGTCGTGCGCGAAGGTGCGGCTGCGGGCGCACGAACGTCGAATGTCGATCCGCACGAGCTGCGAGGCGCTCAGGTTTCGCGCGGTGCGCCGCCACTTCCGGGACGGGCCAACGGCGTTCTGGGAAACAATGCTCCGGGAAACAATGCTCCGCCGCTTCCTCCGCGCGTGGGTGCGCCGCCGTTACCTCCACGCAATCCGACGTTCCAAGGTCCGCCGGGTGCCGCGCCCTCCGCATCTCCCACGAGGCCGAATGCGCCGCCACCGCAGCGACCCAATGCGCCGAATATTCCGCGCGAGGATTCCGCGTCGATCACCGTTACTTCGCCGAACGTTCCCATCCGTCCACCGGGTGCACCGCCCGCACGCCCTCCTGCGCTCGCTCAACAAGCGGCTGCGCGCCAAGGGGCCAATCCCGACGTGTCGGACGCGCGCGTGCGCGAGATCTACAACAAGTACGTCGAGTCGAAGCGTCAGCAGCACGAGTCGACGGCAGCGATCACGTACGACGCCGTGGCGCGCACGATTCGCGATTCGACCGAGAAGCTCAAAGAGAAGCACAAGGGGAAGAACGTCGACTTCGAAGTGACGATCAAAGACGGGAAAACCGTTCTCAAGCCGATCGTGAAGTGAGCGACGCAAGACCGAGAGGCTGACACGAGTGACGCCCCCATCGAGAGGGGCTGGCACAATGTGGCTCGGGATCGCGGTGATTTTCGGGGAACTCGCGGTGCTGCGCTCTCGCCTTCTCACCCTCGGGAAGAGGGCGTCATGGAACGCGCTTTGCTTTGGAACGCCTTCTCAACGTGAGTACGCTCAGTTCCTTTCGTCCCGCAAACGCAGAAGTGCTCCTCGCGCGCTTCGCGCTCGTTCGGACATCGCTCGTGAGGACCGCCTCTGCGCATCGCTGGGGCATCCTCGCGACGATCGCAGCGTTCGTCGTCTACCTGATCGTCTACGCGACGGATCCTTATTCTGCACTGCCCGGTGGCGATGGTCACTACTCGTGGCTCTTTGCGCGATCGCTCGCCTTCGACGGCGACATCGACTTCACGAACGACTACCGACTATGCGGCGACCCTTTCGAGAAGAACATCCTTCGCGGGACCTCTCATCCCGACAATCCCTTTTACGCAGGGCCCGCACTCTTCTGGACACCGATCCTCTGGATTGCCAAGCACGTCGTGACGCTCCCCGCAGAGTCCCCGCTCGCGATTCGAGAGGCGTGTGCAGGCCGCCTGGTTCGTCTCACGCTCTTCACCTCTCCCGTGCTCGCCGCGCTCACGGCCTTCTTTTCGTATCTCTCGGCGCGCTTTGTCTTCGCACCGCAAGCTAACGTCTCCGCAAATGATGGCTCGACGCGGCAAGCAACGCTCGCCTCGAGCGACGCAAGCGCGGCGATCGCGAGCGCGCTCATCGGTCTCGCTACGCCGACAATCACGTATGCCGCTGGGCTCGGAAGCTACTCGCATATCTACGCAGCATTCGGCGTGTCACTTCTTCTCTGGGCTTCGTTTCGCATGCGCGAGAAACCGACGTTGGGACGCATCTTCCCCGTCGCAGGGGCGCTCGCGTTGGTCACGCTGCAGCGCACGCAGATGTTCACGCTCGTCATCGTGCCCCTCTCGATGCTCTGGACCGTGCGCAACGACATCGCGCGCGCGCATCAGGCACGTGCAGCGGCGCTCATCGGAGCCGGCGCACTTCTCGGAGTCGCTCCCGCCCTCGCACTAGGACGCTATTTTTACGGGCGTTTTGGAGTCATTCCGCAGGGACACCACTACGTGCATTTTACACATGCGCATCCGTGGCTGACGCTCTTTGCGCCGCATGGAGGGCTCTTCCAGTTCATGCCTGCGGCGTGGCTCTCGGTGGCGGGCGCGATGCTCCTCGCGAAGAAACGCACGGCGCGATTCGTCGCAGTTCCGCTTCTCGTTGCGTTCGCGCTGGAGCTTTGGATTTCGTCGACACCGCTCGATTGGGGCGGCAGTTGGTCGGTCGGCGCGCGTCGGCTTCTCGCGATGAATCCGATCCTCGTCTTCTTCGCGGCGCATGCCATCGAACGCGTCACACTCTGGCTGCGAAAGGATGCACGTCGCGCGCTTCGCACGCTCGCTTTCGCAATGATCGTACCCGTGATCTTTGCTTCGGTGGGCGGAGCGCTCGGCTACATCCAAAATCGCGTCTCCGCGGTGCACCCCATGTCGTCCGCAGATCTCTTCGCGGTGGGGACGACGACGATGTCGCAAGAGCTCGGAGACATCGACCTTCCGATTCTTCCCGCCGAGCTCGTTTTTGCGGCGCGCTATCGCATGCCACCGCGAACGTTTCGCAGCGTCATCGATGCCGATGACTGGTTCGTGCGCGACTACGCGAAGATGGATTTTCGGCACGACGAGATCCCCGTGACGGGCCCTGTCATCTCCGAAGTATCGCGCGGCTTCGCACTCCAGAGCTCGGGGCTTGAGCTCCAAGCAGGACAGCGCGCGCGCATCGTCTTCTCGGCGGCTTGGCCCTTTGCAACGTCGATCGAGACGAAAGCGATCGTGAGCTCGAACGGCGATCTCCGCGTCAGGCTCGGAGTAGCTCACGCGCTCGGCAACATCGAATGGGCTGCTCCCGTGACGCTCACGAAAGACCCGCACGCCGTGACGCGCGTGCCCTTGCCGCAGCACACGTTCGACTCAGGGCTCGTCGAGCTCTATTTTTCTCTCGA
>JAHFDV010000405.1 GCA_023248815.1 Myxococcales bacterium | reverse complement strand
GAGAAGTTCGCTCACTACAATCTCGAGCTCGAAGAAGTGCTCATCGGCACCCCTGGATCCTCCGACGGCGACGTGCACATCGAACAGATTCTCGCGCAGCTGCGTTCGCGCCAAATCGCCGAAGAGCAGGTCGAAACCTACGCACGCCAAGAGAAGGCGGCGATCAAAGAGCGCGAGCTCCGCGAAGCCGAGGCGCGTGCAGGAAAGCAGATCGAGCTCACCCACTCGGAGCTCGGCGTCTCGATTCAAGAGAACGTGGGTCGTGCCGAAACGCAGCGCTCGCTCCAGACGGCAACCCAGATCCGCGCCATTGCCGAGGCTGAAGCCGAAAAACGCGCGCGCATCGGTATCGCCGACGCCATCGCCATCGAAGAACAGGTGCGCGCCTACGGCGGACCGAAGTTCCAAGTGACGCAGTCGGTCATGCAGCGCTTCGCGGATGCCATCGCGACGTCGAAGGTGGACGTCGTGCCGAAGGTCGTGGTCGGCGGCGGAGCCAATGGAAGCGGGCAGGGAGGCTTGGTCGACACGCTCTTGGCCCTGCTTCTTTCGGACAAGCTCGGTGAAGGGAGTGTCGCGGGCGCAACGAACGCTCCTTCGCCACTAGCGGAGGAGATGCGTCGCGAGCTCAGAGCGGCGATGGCGGTGACGGCTCGTGACGCGGAGAAGACACGTCTCTCGCGTGGCGTTCCGCCCGTGAGCGGTAGTTAGTCGGACTCTCTCGACCGAGCGCGAACGGCGCGGACTTTTCGAAGTTCGCGCCGTGCGCATTTGTCAGGGGCCTCCTCCTCGCAATCGCCCGTAAGATCTGCTGCAAATCTGCATCATTGCGCGAAAACGTTGGTACTATCATCGACCTAATGCGCAAAAGCGGACGAAGAGTGTGGTTTGGCGCAGCGCTCCTATTCTCGCTGGCGGTGGGCTGCCACGGTCGTCCGTACTTGTCGACCAACGACGACGCGCCGCAACCGAAGTCTGGGCCCTCGGTCGCGATCCTCGATCTCCGTGAAGGTCTCCCCGATGTCGCGCCGAGCAATACGTTCGGGCTCCCTTCTCACGCGGCCACATTTTTGGACTTCACGCGCGAAGTGAAAGACATCGTCGAAGACGACGAAGTGAAGGGCGTCTTCGTCCGTCTCGGCGGAAGGCTCGGACCTGCGAAGGCCGAAGAGGTCTCGAAGCTCATGGCGCCGGTTCGCGCGAAGCTTCCCGTCTATTGCTACGCGGACGCGTACACGAACTTCACCTACTACCTCGCCGCGCGCTCGTGCACGAAGATCTTCGTGCCGCCCGCGTCGGATGTCGAGACCATCGGGATCGCTTCCCAGCTCGTCTACATGCGTCGACTCCTGCAAGACAACCTCCACTTCGACATCGACTTTTTGCAGGTCGGAAAGTTCAAAGGCGCGGAGGAGCCGATCACGCGCGATGGTCCGTCTCCCGAAGCGCGCGAGTCCCTCGAAGGATACCTCTCGGACGTACGCACGCACTGGCTCGACGAGATCGAGCACTCGCGGAAACGCCCTGAATTGCGCGGACTCGTCGAAGACGGGCCTTACTCTTCACCCCGCGCCAAGGAGCTCGGCCTCGTCGACGAAGTCGGCTACATGGACGACGCGAAGCTCGAACTGCGAAAGAGCGTCGGCGCCGTGCGCGACGAAGTACGCCTCGGAGCTGCGGCAGAAGACGAATCGAGCGATTCGCTTTCCAAAATACTCCGCAAGCTCGGCAGCGACGCACCCGGGCCTGCGCCGGTCGCGGTCATCCTCGCCAAGGGCAGTATCGTCATGGCGGAGGAAGGAGGCGGCATCTTCGGAGGCGACGGTGGCATCTCCGAAAAGGGTCTCGGCTCGCTCATTCAGAAGGCCGAAGACGACCAATCGATCAAAGCGGTCGTGCTCCGCATCGATTCGCCTGGTGGCAGCGCGCTCGCCAGCGATCTGCTTTGGCACAAACTGATGAAGATTCGAAAGAAGAAGCCGCTCGTCATCAGCGTCGGCGAGATGGCGGCGAGTGGTGGCTACTATCTCGCCTCGGCGGGACAGGCCATTTACGTCGACCACGGCGGCCTCGTCGGATCGATCGGTGTCGTCGGCGGCAAGATCGGCGTGGGCGGCGCGCTCGAGCGCATCGGTGTGCACGCAGAGACGTTTCCCGCGAAGCGCGGTGACGAGAAGGCCGCACGACGCGCTGCCTATCTCTCCATGGTCACTCCCTGGGACGACGAAACGCGCGCGCGTGTTCGCGAGACGATGGGCGGCATCTACGAGCTCTTCCTCGCGCGCATCTCCGAAGGGCGGAGCATGCCGAAAGAAAAGGTCGCAGCTTCGGCCGAAGGTCGCATTTTCGGCGGCGACGAAGGCTTGAAGCGCGGTCTCGTGGACTCCATTGGCGGTCTCGAAGAGGCCGTCGGCAAAGCGCGCGAGCTCGCTTCGCTTCCGAAAGATGCGCGCTATCGCGAGCTCCTCCCCAAGTCGAAGTTCCTCGCGTTCATCGAAGGATCGGCGACGCATCACGAGGGAAGCATCGACTCGGAACGCGCGAAGGAAGATCTCGCGGTGAGCGGGGCCAAGGGAATGCTGCGCGAACTCAGCCCTCAGGCCTACACGACCCTTTCGAGCCTCTCGCCACTACTACATGGCGAACAAGCTCTCTGCGCGATGCCCTACGGCCTCGAGATCTTCTAAAGGACGAGCGATGCAAACGGCCAACGACGAAAGCGCATTGCGGAAGGAGCTGACGACAGCTCGTTCGCAATCGGATGCTCCGACTGAACGCCGCGCCGCGCTCTCCCTCGCACGCCTCCTATCGGAACGTGGTCGAGCCCCGGAAGAGGCCGTCGCGCTCGGTCTCCGCGCGCTCGAGATCGAGCCAGACTCCGAAGCTGCGCTCGATGTCTCGCGTTGGCTCGAGGGTCTCGGCGAGCACGCGCGCGGGGGAGCGTTGCTCGCGTCGATGGTCGACAGCGGAATTCTCCCGCGCTCGCAGCGCATTCGTGGCGGCGTTTTCTACGCTCGAGCAGGGGATGCTCGCGGCGCCCGCAAACTGCTCGAGCTTGCTGCCGAAGAAGACGTGACGTCGGCATTGCCACTCGAGCTCCTCGGCGCGATCTCGTCGTGGGCACCCGACGTCGTTTCGCGCGAGTTTGCGGCCGCGGCTTATCTCGAAGCCTCGCGGCGTCGTGGCGGAGAAGATTCGGTCGCGCAAGACGACGCGATTCGTGCGGTCGAAGCGGACCCCGCGAACGAGGCGGCTGCACGTGAGCTCGCGCGAAAGTTTGCAGAAGCGAAGCCGCGCAACGAGGACGAGATCCTCCGTAGCCTCGCGCAATCGCTCACGCGCGTCGGCAAGACGAAAGAGTCGTCCGATCTGCACGCGGAACGTTTTCAGCGAGCACTCGCCCGCGGAGATGTCGCCAGTGCGCTCGGTGCGGCGTTCGACGCGGGCTTCGACCGCGCGTTCTTCGGCGCGGGAGCTGCGCTCTTCGACGAGATGTTGTTGCGGGCCGGCGCCCTCGAGATGCTCGCGGCACGTCTCGAGTTCCGCGGTGCGCGGGCGGCATCTTCGCGAGAACGCGCGCGGGCCTACGCGGCATTGGCGCGGCTCTCGGAAACGACGTTGTCCGATAAATTGCGCGCCTTCGAGGCGTATCGCGAGTGGTCGTTCCTCGACCCAGATTCGGAAGAGGCGCGCGTGGCGACCGCCGCATGCCGTCCCTCGATCGCGCGACTCGTCGCCTTGCCAGATCCGATTGCCCTCGCGTGGAGGCAGCCCGACCTCGCGTCATCGCGCGAGGCCCTCGAAAGCTGGGCCCGCGAACCGCAAGGTGGAATCCGCCGTGCCGCACGCGCTTGGGTCGCTGCGACCGCGCTCGAAATGCCCGCCATCGAGAGCGTCGCACTGCATGCACTCGCGACGGAGCTCCGCGAAGAGCCACGCGCGCTCCTCTTGAGCCTCGCCGCCGATCGTCAACCGCGCGACGAAACGGCGTTGCCGTGGGCCGAGGAGGCATGCTCGCTCTCGTCGAACCTCCCGCGCTTGCTCACGACCTTGGTCGACAAGTCGTCTTCCCAACGGACGCGCACCGTCGCGGCGGTGCTCGAGCTCTTGATGAAACACATCGGGCCGCGAGCACCGCTAGCCTCGCGTCTCTCCGAGATCCTCACGGAGCTCGGCGAGCCGGGCGCCGCCGTCTCGTGGGCACAGCATGCGGTGACCCTGGTCCCCGGAGACGTTCGTTTGGCGAGCGCCGTCATTCGTTGTGCCACTCTCGCACGCGATCCCGAGCGCCTTTCAGACGGTATTTTCTGGGCACTGGCGCAGCCGATTCCGGCGACGGAGCTTGCGGAACTTTCGCGCATCGCTCTTTCGGAGCTCGTCTTGCTCGACATTGGCCGAAGTGCCGCGCTTGCTCGACGCATCGTCGATGCGCTCGGCCCGCACCCGACGATTTATCCGGCATTGCAAAAGGTCGTCGAGCTCTCGGGCGACGGCGGGCTCGCGCACTATCTTGGCGAGCGTTATCTCTCCAACCCCGAAAACCGTGCTCGCGAGCTCGATCGCCTTTCGCTCGAAGCCGAGCGTCGCGGTGACGTCGAGGGCGAAGCGATGATCCTCGCGCGCGCGCTCCGCCAAGGTGCGCTCGTGAGTCGAATGTTCGACCGCATCGAAGTTCTCGAGCGGGGGAACCTACCGCCCGAGACGCGTCTCCTCCTCGTCGAAGGACGAGCGTTGCTTCTCGCGAGCGATCTTTCGGATGCATCGATTCCGGAGGCCGTCCGAAAGCGTGTCGATCCCGAGCTCGTCGCCGGGTTGTGGCGTGAGGTCGCAGAGCTTCGCGTTTCGATCTCGGGCGACAAGATTGGTGCAATCGACGCGTGGCGAAAAGCGCTCGATGCTTCGAGCAACGTGCAGCTCGCAGAGCTGGCTGCGCAGACCGCCCTCGACCTCGACGAGCCCGTCGCCGCGTTCGAATTCGCGCGCCTCAGTCTCGATCGCCACCCCGATGAAACCGGCGCGCTCGAGATCGCCGAAAAGGGCGCGATGCGCGCGAACCGCTTGCCCGAGCTCTCGGAGCTCTACGAGCGCGTCGCGAAGAACGCGTTGGGACGATTCGGAAGGCGCGGCGCGCACTACCGCGCAGCCCGCATTTTCGAGATTCAAAACGATCTTCCGCGCGCGCTGGAACATGCCGCACGGGCGTTCGAGGCTGTACCCGCCGAGGGCGCTGCGCTCGATCTTCTTTCTAGAATTTCGAGCGAGTCGCACGATCACTGCTTCGCGGCACGCACGGTTTCGCAGGTCGCCGAGATTTCGAACGATCGCGCGCATCGCTCGCGCTGGCTCGTTCTCGCGGCGCGAATTGCGCCAGAAGAAGTCGAAGGGCTGCGACTCCGCGTCGACGCGCTGCTCCGGGCTGTCGTCCAAGTTCCCGATGCCGACACCGCGACGGCGCTCGTCGCCGCGACGGCTGCGCTCTTGAAGGCGTCTCCCACGGATGCGGATGCACTGAGGCTCCGCGCGGCGAATGCCGTCCGCGCACTCTCCGCACGGCTCGAAGGCCCAAGCGGTGGACGGCTCGGAGTCATCCTCACGTCGCTCATGCTCGATCTGTTCAACGATGGCGATGGCGGTCTCGCAGCGCTCGAGAAAGCACTCCTCGCCGATGGCGATCTTCAAGAGTACGAACGCCTCTTGCCGTTCGCGGACCGTCTCGCAAAGGCGCGCGACATCGCGGCCTTCCTCGAACGCATGCTGGTCTCGGCCTCGC
>JAHFDV010000097.1 GCA_023248815.1 Myxococcales bacterium | reverse complement strand
CAGCGGGTTCATGGGGGCAGGGAAAACCACCGTCGGGCGGCGTCTCGCAGCGCGTCTCGAGAGACCCTTCTTCGATCTCGACGAGGTGATCGAAAAAGAGAGCGGCCTCGCGCTCGAGGAATTCTTTCGCTCCAAAGGCGAAGCCGCCTTTCGGGACGCCGAACGAACGACGCTGCGGCGCCTCCTCGCCGACAACCAAACGTCCGTGATCGCCCTCGGCGGCGGTACCGTGACGAATCGCGCGCTTCGTCACGAGCTCGTCGACCGCACGACCATCGTCACGTTGACGGCCGAGGCGCGCACGATCGAAACGCGCGTGAAAGGGACGAAGCGCCCGCTCCTGAACGACGCGCCGCCTTCACGCATCGGCGAGCTCCTCAGCGCACGCAGTGCGGCTTACAACGAGGCACACCTCACGATCTCCACGGACGATCGCGAACCCGACGATGTCGCCGACGTGATCGCGCAGTCGTTGTCACGAGATCCCGTCCTCGTTGCGCTCGGAGAAAAGAGCTATCTCGTCGACTTCACGCAAGGCGACGAGAACGTCCTTCCGGATCGCATTGCGGCGCTCTTGCCCTCGAAGATCGTCTACGTCAGCGATTCCAATCTCGAGCGCGCGACCGAAAGCGCACTCTTCGAGTCCCTTGCAGCGCTCGCCATCGAGTCGACCGAAGTCATTCTTCCGCACGGCGAGAAGCAAAAGAGCGTCGTCAACGTGCAGGCCATCTGGGACGTCGCGCTCGGTTTCGGCATCGATCGCGAGAGCATCATCGTCGCGGCAGGTGGGGGCGTCATCGGTGACCTCGGAGGCTTTGCTGCAGCGACGCTCTTGCGCGGCATTCGCTACGTCTACGCGCCCACTTCGCTCGTCGCGATGGTCGACTCGAGCGTCGGCGGGAAGACCGCTCTCCATCATACGGCCGGCAAGAATCTCGTCGGTGTGTTTCATCAGCCGAGCTCGGTCGTGGTCGACTACGCGCGCCTTCTCACGTTGCCCGCGCGCGAGGTCGCATCGGGACTCTCCGAGCTCGTGAAGCTCGCGCTCGTGGACGATGAAGAGCTCTTCACGCTGCTCGAAGCGAACGCCGAGAAAATCGCCGGCAAGCTCTCCGAAGGTGCTCTCGAGATCCTCGCGCCACTCGTGCGCCGCGCGATCGAATTGAAAGCGCGGTCCGTTCGCGACGACGAGCGTGACGAAGGCGAACGTCTTCGCCTCAACTACGGACACACTGTCGGTCATGCGCTCGAAGCCCACGGAGACTTCCGATTGCATCGCCATGGAGAAGCCGTCGCCATCGGCCTTCTTCGCGAGCTTGCGCTGGGCGTATCTCTGGGCGTCACTCCGCAGATCGCGCTCGATCGCACGGAAGCGCTTTTGCGAAAGCTCGGCCTCAAGACCGAGGTAAAAAAAGAAGAGCTCGCCGCTGCGTGGCACTTCGCACGCGCCGACAAGAAGCGAGCTCGCGAGACGATTCGTATGCCGCTCGTCACTAGTGTCGGTGCTTCGCGCATCGAGCCGTTGACGATGGATCGCATCAAGACGGCCTTCGTCGTCGCCTGAAACGAGAGTCGAGGGACGCGCCATGCGCACCATCGTCTGGTTTCGCGGCAAAGATCTGCGTGTGCGCGATCACGGCCCTCTCACCGAGGCGCTCGCAACGAGCGACGAAGTGCTGCTCGTCTTCGTCGTCGACCCGTACTTCTTCGCGAAGGAGCGCGCCAAGAAGCTCCCGCATCGCATGCAGTTTCTCCGTGAATCGTTGGAAGCGCTCGATCAAGAGATCGCGCGCCGCGGCGGAAGACTCCTCTTGCTCGACGGAAAAAGCGTCGACGTCATCCCTGCGCTAGCGAAGAAGATCCACGCCGATCGCGTCGTCGCGCAACGCTGGGTCGAACCTTTCGGTCGCGAGCGCGATCGTCGCGTCAAACAAGCGCTCGGAAGCATCCCGTTCGATCTCTACGAAGGAGAGATGCTCTCGCGGCCCGGGTCCCTGCGCACGGGTGCCGGCCAGCCGTACTCCGTTTTTA
Organism: Myxococcales bacterium; assembly: GCA_023248815.1. GTDB lineage: Bacteria > Myxococcota_A > Polyangia > Polyangiales > Polyangiaceae > JAHFDV01. The sequence goes on along the minus strand of JAHFDV010000097.1, from coordinate 13,038 downwards.
CGCCTTTTTCTCGCGCGTTTCGTCGCGACGTAGAGATCAAGGGCCCACTGCCGGCTCCGCGACATCTACCACCGCTTCTCGATGGGGCTCCGAACGGCCGCGCCGTCCCGACCCTCGAAGAGCTCGGGCTCGAAGACAATCCGCACGTGCTTCGAGGTGGTGAGGCGAACGCTCATGCACGATTGAAGGCGTTCTTGAAAGGACCGATCGATTCGTACGGTGAAGGTCGCGATCGCATGGACGAAGAGGGCACGAGCCGTCTCGGGATCGATCTGAAGTTCGGAACCCTCTCGCCACGGACGGTCTACACCGCGGCTGCGAGTCATGAGTCGCCTTCGAAGAATGCCGGCGAGTCACGCGACAAATTCCTCACGGAGCTCATCTGGCGCGAGTTCACACATACGACCCTATGGGATCGCCCCGAGCTCTTGAAGAAGCCCTTTCGCGATGGCTTCGTCGGTTTTCCTTACGAAAACGATCCGGCGCGCATTCGCGCGTGGAAAGAAGGCCGTACGGGCTACCCCATCGTCGACGCTTCGCAGCGCCAGCTTCACCGCGAAGGCTTCGTTCACAATCGCGCCCGCATGATCTCGGCGAGCTTTCTCACGAAGCATCTCATGGTCTCGTATCGCGAGGGCGAATCGCACTACCTCGAGCTCCTGACGGACGGCGATTGGGCTTCGAACAACGCGGGCTGGCAGTGGTCGGCGGGATGCGGTTGTGACGCGCAGCCCTATTTTCGCGTCTTCAATCCGTTCACCCAGGGCGAGAAATTCGATCCGGAAGGGGCCTACGTGCGCAAATATGTGCCCGAGCTCCGTGACCTCCCGACGAAATACATTCATGCGCCTTGGACGGCCCCCAAAGACGTTCTCGCGAAGGCGAACGTCTCGCTCGGGCGCGACTATCCGCATCCCATCGTCGATCACGCAAAGGCGCGCACGCACTTTCTCGAACGCGCCAAACAGCACCTCGGCTGAAGAGATCGGGATCTCATGAAGGCGCGAATCTTGGATGCGCTGGCGCGAGGCGGCGCCATCCTGGCGTGCTGGCTACTCTTTCTCGTCGCCGAGCATCTCGCGGTGGGAATCGGCTACCGGCATCTCTTCGTCGCCTCGTGGGAGATGGCGATCGCGCGCAATCATCTCTCGTTGCCGCTCCTCGCAGTGCTCGCGCCGCTGGCGGTGCTGATCGCCTTCGCGGCTCGTTCCATCGAGCAGGTCGCGCCCCGATCAAGGCGTCTGATCGCACTCGTGACGACCGCGATCTTCGGTGCGCTCGTCGCCTGGGGTACTTCGCATGGCCGCCACTTCGAAGCGCCCACCATCCGGATCGCCTTCGTCATCGTCGTGACGGCGCTCGCCGCTACCTTTGGTGCGTTCGTCGTGCCGCGTCTTCTCGCGCGAGCCTTCTCGCATCCGCGTGTGGCGATCGGTGCCTCGCTCGTCCTCGCGATCATCTTCTGGCTCGTCGATGCGCGCGTGCTTCCGCGTCTCTACCCTGCGTTTCACGATGCGTGCTTCACGATGATTCTCGGCGGCGGCGCGCTGGCTGCGCTCTGCGCGGTGCGTCTCGTGCCGGCGCTTCTTCGCACGCGTGCGTTGATGCTCTTTCCTGTCATCGCCTCGTTCGGGCTCTACCTCGCACCACGTGCTGCTCGGGCCCTCTCGTTCGCCTCGAACGTGCGTTTCGTGCTCGCGGATCGCGCGCCGTTCTTGGGTCGTGCGATCGCCCTGATCGATCATTTCTCGCAGAGCGAAGAAGGCGCCGAACACGAAGTTGCGGGCTCCCTTCCGACGAGCTCGCCGCGCGAGCTTCATTGGGACGACGAAAGCCTTCTCTTGGTCACGGTCGACGCGCTCCGAGCCGATCACGTCGGCGCGTATGGCTATGGTCGCCCGACCACCCCTGCGATCGATGCGCTTGCGAAGGAAGGAACGCTCTTCGAAGCCGCGTACTGCCCGACGCCTCACACTTCGTATTCCGTCACTTCGTTGATGACTGGAAAGTACATGCGTCCGCTCATGAACCACGGGCTCGGCGAAGACTCCGAGCTCTTCGCGACGAGCCTTCGTCGCTACGGTTTCAAGACCGGGGCGTTCTATCCGCCGGCAGTATTCTTCATCGACGGTGCTCGCTTTTCGACGTTCAGTGAAAAGCGTCTCGGTTTCGAATACGCGCGCGTCGAGTTTGCCGACCCCAAAAAACGTGTCGAGCAGATCGATCGGTATCTTCAGCGCACCAAAGACGCCGCGCGCGTCTTCGTCTGGGTCCATCTTTTCGAGCCTCACGAGCCTTACGAGGCCCACGAAGAGTTTCGCTACGGCGAACGGCAAATCGATCGCTACGACGGTGAAATTCGTTTCGCAGACGAGGGGATCGGCGATGTCGTGAAGACATTCCGTGCGGCGCGGCCGAATGCGGCGATCATCGTCACGGCCGACCACGGCGAAGAGTTCGACGAGCACGGCGGCAACTATCACGGCACGACGGTCTTCGAAGAGCAGGTCCGTGTCCCACTCGTCGTCGTCGGAAAAGGCGTCGTGCCTGGAGCGCGTAAGAAGACCGTCGTTCAGACCATCGATCTATTTCCTACCGTCACGAGCGCGCTCGGCATTCCGCGCGATCCGCGCATCCTCGGGCGTGATCTCGGCGGGCTCTTGCACGGCGCGACCGACGACGCGGGACTTGCGTACGTCGAAGTGGATCGCGCAGAGCTTCTGGCGAAGGGAGCGGACCGCCTCGTGTGCGCACGAACGCAGGGTGAGAGCTGCGCCCTCTACGACGTTTCGCGCGACCCTCTCGAGCGCGTCGACGAAAGTCGTTCACGCAGAGAGAAACGCACCGAGCTCTTTCAGATTCGCAGAAAGCTGTTCTCGGATCTGACGCGCTACGAGCCGAAGACACGTCTGCCGGCTTCGCTGAAGGCGGCCGAGGCGGGGGATCTCGACGCGGCCAAGGAAGTGCTCTCGTTGCTCGACGACGCGAGCCCCGAGGTACGGCGAGCTGCCGCACGCGTGCTCTTCGATCTCGCGAAGCCGAGTCTTCCGACAGGGGCGGAGCCACCCCTCGAAATGAAGGGCGCGTTCACGCGATCGCTTGCGCATGACGACGACGCCGCTACGCGAGCATTTGTCGAGCTTGCGCTCTTGCGAGCGAACGACCGTCTCCTCGAAGGCGATCGCGCGCGCATTTCGGAACTGCTTTTGAAGGACGACACCAAGCTTCCGGCTGCGATCGTTCTCGGCGAGCACGGAGATCTTCGCGCGCAGGACCTTTTGATCTCCCACTTCCAGAAAGATGCGCGCCTCTCCGAGAACCATCGACGCGCCATTCTCCGCATCTTGGAGAAGGCCCACACGAAGGCCGCGACCGATGCACTCGTACGCGCATTCGTCGAGGCCGAGGGATATCCGCAAGTGCGCCGCGAGATGCTGGACGCGCTCGTTGCGAATGGTGACAAGGCTGCCGTGGGCCCGATGCTCGAAGCGTTCGCGAAGGAGCGCTACGTCGATCTCCGCGAACGCGAAGCTTCGGCGCTCTTCACGCTCGGCGCAGGAACGCGGATGCTCGCGCCGCTTCGCCGCTTCGCAGGGATGCCCGACAGTCGAAAAGGAATGCTCGTCGTCGCCGAGAGCTTGAACGCGACTACGCCAATTGGCGGCTTCATCAGCGACGAGAAAGGCACCACGAGCTTTGCATTGACCGCCCTCAACGGCTCACGAGAGGGTTCGATGACGAAACGGCTTCTCGTCGAGCAGGTTCGCGAGGCTCCGCTCGCTTTGACGATCGACGGCGTCGCGCACCACGAACCTGCGAGCATCTTCTTCTCGGTGATCGTCGGCAAAGGTCCTGAAGTTCACGTCACCTCGGAAATCTCGATTCGTCGCGCGTGGCTCGTCGACGCGGAAGACGAGCTACCTCCTCCCGCGAAGGAGCCTTGGGACGGCGGCAGTGCAGTCGACGAAGACTGACGTGTCGAGTACCCTGCGAGGCTCGATGATCGCTCGCACTTCACGGATCCGTCGTCTCGCGTCTTCTGGCGCTGTCTTCGGCGGAGTGTTCGGCAGCGCGCTCCTGTCGTTCTTCGCAAATGATGCTCACGCAGAAGATGTCGATCCCGAGGCAGGTGACTTTGCCGACGGAACGACGGATGTAAAATCGCTCGAGACGCGCAACAAGCGCGAGCTCGCCAGCTGGGTCGCGTCTCGCCCGCCAGAACCCTATGTCTATCCCGAACGCGATCTCACGCTCGGTGCTGCGTGGGGTCCGCTCTTCGACGCGTTCGACAAAGGAAGTGGTGCGCTCGTCGCATCGACACTGATTCCGCACTTTGGCGTGACGATCCTCGGCGGCACGCCGCAAGCCACGCTCGCCTGGCCGTGGTCCTTTCCACTCGGGCCAAAGCTCAGTGCGACACGCGATTATCGAAAGTTCGACGTCTACGTCTATCGCCCGTTTCGGCTCATTTTCGAGCCGATCCTCGTTGTGGGTGACGAGATACGTTTCGCCCTTCGACCGGGAATTCGCTTTTTGCATCATCCGAGCACGTGGCCCGTAGGCATCGGCGCAGGTGTGGGAGCCAATCTCACGCTCGCGGCGAAGGGCGGATCCGCGATTGCCGTCAGTCCCGAAGCCGTCGTGCAAATCGGGCGGTGCTGTCGTCCCAGCTACATCACGCTCGCGATTCGACCCGACATTTTCGTGACGGGCGAGACGAGCTTCGTCTTCTCTACCCATGTAGGTTTCACGTACTTCTGACGAACGCCGAATCGAGGGAATAGGACGGGCCCCATGAAGATAGATCACTGCAGCATGCATGCACCTCGCGCGCTCTTCGCACGTGTCCTTTTCGTCTCCTTCACGCTCGCCGGTTGCGCGACGATGTTCGCATGCGGGGGCGCGGAGAAAGCCAAGCCGATCGGGTCGAGCGATCTTCCCATCGACGCGGGTGGCGAGCCCGTCGACGCAGGGACCCTTGCAGACGCCGAAAGCGCGGCGCCTCTCGACGCCGCCGTCGCATCGACGGATCCACTTCTTCTCGAAGCGACGGCCGTCGGCCCGTTTCGTATCGGGATGAAGCTGAAGGAGCTTCGCGCGATTTCTGCCTACCGTATCGAAGAAGTGACGAAGAGTGTCGAAGGTGAGACGGAAAAGGTTTGGACCGCGTTCGACCATCAGAAGGCGCTCGTCGAGTTCACGATGAAGAATGGAAAGGTCGCGAGCATGTTCGTGCTCGACCGTCGCTTCCACACGGACAAGGGCGTCGCGATTGGCTCGAAGGCGTCCGCGATCGAAACGGCGCTCGGCACGCCGACCGGGCAGTACACGTTGGAAGGGGAGACATGCTTCTTCTTCGGCAATTCGCAGAAGATTCACTTCTGCTTCCGCGCTGGCGCGACGAGCTGGGAAGGCTACGCCAAGAAAAATCGCGTGCTCACGAGCTTCATCGTGAGTGACGGTTGAGTCCGAAGACCTCGCGCCGAGAAGCGCTTTAGGAAGGCTTCACCTTGAAATCGGCGGCGGTGATGCCATGCCGACGAAGAAGATCGTAAAAATCGGTGCGGTTGCGGCCTGCGAGGGTGGCGGCGAGTGAGACGTTTCCTTCGCAGCGACCGAGCACCGTGACGAGGTACGCGTGCTCGAACCCATCGCGCGCTTCGCGAAGGGCTGGGAGCTGCGTGTCGCGGCCGGCGTAGCGAGCGAAGAGCGCATCGAGCTCGGGAATGAACTCTTGTGCGCTCGGCACTGAAGCTGCGCGCACGCCATCGAGTCCGACACCGGGAAGGTGATCCGGTTCGATCTCGCCTTCACCGCCACCATGAAGCAGCGCCGCGGCCTCCATCACGTTGGCGAGCTCCCGTACGTTGCCTGGCCACGAGTGCTGGAGGAGTGCGATGCGCGCGCGCTCGCCAATGCGTGGCACCGGGGTGCCATGACGCGCAGCGGAGCGTTCCAGAAAGACCTCGGCGAGCACGAGAATGTCTTCGGTGCGATCGCGAAGGGGCGGCATCACGATGGGAAGGACATGGAGCCGATAGAAGAGGTCTTCGCGAAAGCGCCTCTCGGCGATCTCTTGGCGCAAGTCACGGTTGGTCGCCGCGACGATGCGTACGTCCACCTCACGCTCGACCGTCGAGCCCACGCGCGTGTAGCGGCGTTCTTCGAGAACACGGAGAAGCTTGGCCTGCACATTGGATGACGCTTCGCCGACCTCGTCGAGAAACAACGTTCCACCGTTGGCGGCGTCGAAAAGTCCGTCGCGCTCCGCGATCGCACCCGTGAACGCGCCCTTTGCATGACCAAAAAGCGTGCTCTCGAGGAGCTCCGGCGCGAGCGCTGCGCAGTTCACCGAGATGAAAGGGCCACTCGCGCGCGGCGAGAGCGCGTGAATCGAGCGCGCAACGAGCTCCTTGCCCGTCCCCGATTCTCCGAGCACGAGCACCGTCGTATTCGTCCGTGCGACCCGCACGGCGGTCTCACGGATGCGCTCGATGGCGGCGCTCGCGCCGAGGAGCCTGCGCTCTTCGCTCTTCGAACCGACGATCTTCCGAAGCCCTGCGAGCTCGCGGCGCATGCGGCAGCTCTCGACGGCGTGTGCGAGCTTCTGCAAGAGATCGTGATCGTGAAACGGCTTCGTGATGAAGCCGAACGCGCCGCGCTCCATCGCTTCGACCGCCGTCTCGACCGAGCCATGCGCCGTGAGGATGACGACAGGCAGATCCGGTGAGCGCTTGCGAACGGCGTCGAGCACTTCGAAGCCGTTTTCTGCGCCGAGTCGCAAGTCGAGCAAGACTGCGTCGAGCCGCTCGAGGCCGATGGCCCGAAGCGCGTCCTTCGTCGTGTGATGAGACGTCGCCTCGTAGCCGTTGGCCGCGAGACGGAGCGAAAGTAGAAGGCAAAGCTCGACGTCGTCGTCGACGATCAGGATCGTCGCTTTTTCAGGCAGGCTCATCCGCTTCTCTCGCCTTCTCTTTGCCGATCGGCTTTGGTTTCGGATCCACTAGGGGCAACTCGAATCGAAACATCGTTCCCGTCGAATCCGAACGCACGAGGACGAGCTCGCCTAGATGCGCGCGCGCCACTTCATGTGCCAGTGAAAGACCTAGTCCAATTCCGGCCGGACGGGAAACCTCGGACACGTTGGCGGCAGCGAAGGGACGAAAGCTCGCTTTGCGCACTTCTTCGGGCAGCCCCGGGCCATCGTCGATGACTTCCACCGCAACGAATTTTCGACCATCTTCTTCTCTGCGCAAGACGCGGCGCACGCGTACGCTCTGCCCTGCGTTCGATACGGAGACGGCGTTGCGAACGAGATTGGCGAGTGCACGCTCGACGAGCGCCGAGTCGATCGCAACGTGAGGTGCCTCGCCTTCGAGCTCGAGCGTGACGCCCACTTCGCGCTCCGTAGCCTCGCTCCGCTCTTCGTCGACGATCGTCGAGAGAACGCGGTCGATGTCGCCGCCGGACTCCACTTTCAACGGCAGGCCAGAATCGAGTCGTGACATGTCGAGGAGTGCCGTCACGATGCGCACCTCGCGTTCACACGCTCTCGAGGCCAAGGCGAGCACGCCCTTCTGCTGATCCGACAGCGGGCCACACGTTCCGTCCGAAAGGAGCGAGAGCGCCGCCCGAACGCGCGTGAGCGGGCTGCGGAGCTCGTGCGAGACATTCGCCAGGAACGCCGTCTTCATCCGATCGAGCTCGAGGAGGCGACCACGCATGACATCGAGATCGCGCCAAAGCTCCTCGACCTCGCGTGGACCTCGGGGCGGAGGAATTGGGCGGAAGTCTCCCTCGCCGAGACGCGTCGCCGCTCTCGCGAGCTCGGCGATGGGCGCGGTCACGCTTCGTGCGGTAGTGCGAGAGATGAGCACGGCCGCAACCGCGCAAAAGATCGCGACGACGAGGCCAATGGTCGCGGTGCGAACGCCGATTTGGCGCGCGGCGTCCTCTTGATGCTCGAGATTCGCATGCACGTCGTGAATGCGATCGATCCACGCGTTCGTGAGCTCTTCGTCGAGGCGCGCGCGAAAAGCATCGGTCTCGGGAAGAAGTAGATAGGCGCAAGTATCGCCGGTCGTGCTCGCGTTCGCGAGCTCGAGATAGCCCGCGGTCGCATGCAAGAGCGCTTGAGGAACCTGGGGGTGAGATGCGCGATGGCGCACGAGCGCGTCCCGTGAGGACACGAGCGAATCACGCACTGCGCGTCCGTCGCTCCCCTTCGAGCATGCGATGCGTCCGTGGCGTACCGTGACCTCGATCGCCCAAGCGGCGCGGTGAATCGACTCCTCTGCGTCGACCGACGAAAGCCCCTCGTCACGAATGTCGCTGATGAGTCCCACCATTCGCACGAGCCCTTGCATCGTTGCGATGAGCACCAAGAAGACGAGCGACGCGAGAATTCCGTGTGTCAGACCGAGTCGTGTTGCAAGGGGAAGGGGCGCCATCCTCGAGAGGAGTCTAGCTGGCGCTCGCGGACTGCGGGACGAAGAGTTCCCCGAGTCCACCGGCGCAACGCGCAGTGCGTGAAGCGCACGAGAAGAGCTCAACGGCGTTTTCCTCCGACCGCCGCGCGTAGGAGGGCGATCCCGCGTTGGTGCTCGAGGAGCGCATCGACTTCGCGCAGCTCTGCTTCTGCATACGCTTGCTCGCGAAGGTTCACGAGCAAGAGCGTGCTGTCGCCGAGATCGAACCGTTCGCGCTCGGAGGTCACGAGCGTGCGCGCAACGGTCACCTCTCGGCGCGTGGCAGCAGCGCGTTCCTTCGCGAGGGCGATCGTGCTCTCGGCATCGCGTACGTCCGCAACGACGCGATCCTTCGTGTAACGCTGCTGCTCGCCGAGCTTCGCAAGCTGTGCTTCTGCCGTGCGGCGCCGCCCTTCGTTCACGCGATTCAGGATCGGGATGTCGAGAATGAGCGCGACCTCGAGCTCGGCGGGAACGATCTTCTTCGGACCATCTCCGAGATCTTTCGATCCCATGACGAAGAGATCGATTCCTGGGCGCTTCTGGTTTTCCGCATACGAGAGCTCGACGCGCTGCTGCGCGATTTGCGCTGCGATGCGTTTCGGTTCGGGGCGATCGGCGAGGGCGACGTTTTCGAGGCGCGCGCGCGTTTCGGTAGAGGAATCGTCGATCTCGGGGATCGCATTGGGCAACCTTCCGCGATCCGGCAGGGTCGCGACGCCCTCCTTGGAGCGATGGTAGAGCGAGAGCTCGATCGACGCATTTTCGAGCGAGCGCTCGGCTTGCACGACTTGCGCTTCGCGTTGATGCATCACGCGCAAATTCTCGTTTCGTTCGTAAGCGGGAAGATCGCCGCGTTCGACACGCTCGGCGAGCTGCGCGTCGCGCTTCGTCGCCATCTCTAGAAGAGATGTCGCGATCACGAGCTTTCGTCCCGCCGCCACCCAGTCCCAATAACGAATCGAGGCCGCGCGGATCATCACGAGGCGTTGCTCTTCGACCGAATACCGCGCCGCCGAGCGTCCAATGTCGGCCTTCTCGCGGGACGCGCGTCGACGGTCGATCGGACCGTCACGCCACATTGGAACTTGCGCACCGACGCGGACCTCCCCGTATTCGGCCGTTTGATACTTTCCGTCGTACGCCGCGAAGTCTCCATGGCCGTATCGCCAACCCGAGAAGACCCGCGTGCCCCAGAGTGGTGTCGGTTGATCAATCGAAAAATCGAGGCGATCGTTCTGGTATCCGCCGTAAGGAATCGTCGTTGCGCGTCCGCGCACGGCCGGGTCGAATCCGCCGTCGGCCGAGAGACTTTCTGCGTCGGCGAGCACGCGATCTTGCTCGGCCGCACGGAGGAGCGGGTAGCTCGTCTCGACACTTCGCACGAGCTCGTCGAGTGACAGCGGGGAGAAGGTCTCGTTCGTCGCGACGACGCTGCCTTTCGCGAGATCGTCGACCGGGACCGCGATCTGCGCAGATGCATCGAATGAAACCAGTGACGACGAAAGCGCGAGAAGCAGGCTCGCGAGCACTCCAAGAGATCGACGGTGTCGCATCACTTCTTCCCCTTCGTAGCTTGGTCGTCGACGAGCATCTCCCGCGTCGGAATCACCGCCGGAAAGCCATTGAGCTGACGCCAGATCTCGTAGCCGAGACGGACGCGGTTCAAGAAGATCCAACCGTTGACACGTGAGCCTTGTCGCAAGAAGCGTGGAGCGGGCCAAGGTTCGCTCGGAACGATGACGACGCGAAATTTCCCTTTGCTCTCGTCGGCTGCGGCATCGACGAAGGCAACGGTCCCGGCGAAGGTTCCAATCGCGAGCTCGGGCCACCCAGAGAATTGGACGGCGGGCCATCCTTCGAACTGCAGTCGCACGGGACGCCCCGGCGTGATGAGTGGGACGTCGTTTCCGTCGGTCCAAAGCTCGACGGCGCGATCGGACGTGTCGGGGACCATGATCGCGAGCGCTTCACCGGCCTTCACCATGTCGGTCCCCTGACGTGCGAGCACGCGAAGGATCATGCCGGCGCGAGGCGCCTTCACTTCTTGAGTGCCTTGCCTCGCCAGGCGCACTTCGATGCGTGCGAGCTCGGCATTGGCGCTCGCGATCTCTGCGTCGACCATGGCCTGACTGGCGTGAGCATCGTCGATCGATGCCGTCACGTCGTTGCGTGACTTCGAAAGATCGGCACTGAGCGCTTGCTCTTCGCCTTTTGCCGCGCGCACGGCCGCCTCAGCTCGTTCGAACTCCGTCTTCATCTTCACGATCTCGAGCTCGGCGAGCTCGACGTTGCGCTTCGAGGTGAGCCCGCGTTCGAATAGCGCCATCTGCCGATCGAGATTGAGCTGCGAAGTCTTCGTTCCTTGGCTCGCGGCATCCTTCGCGCGCTCGAGACCGAGCGTGCGCTCGCGGGCCATGCGCACGCGCTGATCAGCACCGGTGATGCTCGCGTTACGCGAGAGGCCGAGCGAAGAGGCACGCGAAATGATCGACTGCTTGCGCGCCTTCGAAGCTTCCACCCGCGCGACTTGTGCATCGCGTTCGTCGCGGAGACGGCGCAAAATCTCGGGATCGTTGTCGCTGAGGTCGGCGATGGCATCACCCACTTCGACGTGGTCGCCTTCGCGCACGTGCCAAACCATCACGCGTCCCTCGATCGGGGCTTCGACCTCTTGCTGGCGCTCGACGGGCGCATAAGCAATCACGCGACCTTGCGCCGTCGATGTCTGCTGCCAGGGAACGACAATGAAAGACACGAGCAAAATCCCCATGAATACGAGAAGCATGCGCGCGAGGATTTTCGTGGCTCGCGCAGGATGGACGAGGCGCAACGTACGAGCCTCGGCGAGAGAGGCAGGCTCACGATAGGGATGCTTGGAGAGATTCATGATTCGGTGACGGTTTCGCTGCGTTTCGAAGAGGGCGGTCGTGCGCGATCGCGATCGATGCGGTCGAGGCGGTGGTTCGCGAGCACGTAACTGGCGTCGCCGAGCTCGACGAGCTCACGATGCGACGTCGTGACGAGAATCGTCCAAGGACGGTCGGCGATGCCTTTCCACGCCGCACTGCGCGCTGCGTCGCCGAGAGCATCGAACGCGCCATCGAGTACGAGAAGGCGTGGATTGCCGGCGACGGCGCGCGCAATGGTCAAGAGAATCGCTGCCGACTTTCCCAAGAACTGCGCGTCGCTGGGCAGCGGCGTGTCTAGCCCGAGCGGGTAGTCGTCATAGAGGCGCTCGAGGCCGACGGCGCGAAGAGCCTTGCGTGCTTCATCGCGACCGACGAAAGAGCGGCCCATGGCAACGTTGTCGAAGATCGTGCCTTCGAAGATCTCGGCGCGACGAACGACGGCGACCTCGGCTCCGAGCGCAGTCGTTGCGACGTCGGCGAGTGGCGTGCCATCGGCGACGAGCTGACCGCCCGTGACCTCGCGCATTCCCGTGAGCACGTCGACGAGGGTCGATTTTCCGGAGCCGTCTTTCGCGAAGATGACCGTGCGCGAACCTGCGAGAAGGCGAAGGTCCACGGTCGCGAGAACGGAATCCCCACGAACGATCCGAAGGTCTCGCGCATCGAGGTCGAGTCCCGCCACGCTCTCCGCGAGCCCGACGCCTTCGCTGCGTCGCAAGGGGAGGTCGACGAGATGCCCGATCTTGTCGGCGGCCGCGAGAAGGTCGTAGTAGCTCTCGAACGATTTGCCGAGCTTTGCAAAACCTGCCGCCACCGCGCCGACGATGAGCTCGGCTGCGACGAGCTGTCCGAGCGAGAGCTGACGCGAAAGGACGAGCCAGCCGCCGAGACCAAGGAGCGCCGCGCTAGAAAATGCCCGCAGCGCGAGCGAAGTGCTGTGCTGACGAAAGACGATCTTCCAATGGCGCTTGCGACGATGGAGCCAGTCGCGTGTGAGCGATTCGGCGCGCGCAGATACGTACGAGGGACCGTCGCCCAACGACAATGACGTTCGATGTTTCGCGGCCTCTTCGAGCCACCCGGCGACGGCGTACTTTCCTTCCGACTCGTCGATCGCCGTCTTCGTGGCCCCACGCCCCACGACGAAGATCACGAGCAAGAGTCCGAGCACGAGCACGACGTCGAACGCGAGCAAGAACGGGTGATAAAAGGCGAGAATCAGCATCCCCATCATCGAGTGGAGCGCGATCGCCACACCCTCGGAGAGCACGGTGGCGGCGCCCTTTTGTAGCGTCACGACATCGAAGAAGCGATTCACGAGCTCCGGCGGATGAAGCTCGTCGAGCACGCGATCGTGCATGCGCGGAAGCCGAAACGCGACGTCCAGGGAGGTGCGCACGAAGATGCGCTGCTGAATGCGCTCGATGACCCAGTACTGCAGCGCTTGCAAGACGCCTTCGAGCACGAGACCCGTGAGCACGAGCAGCGTGAGGACGACGAGCGGCTGCAGAAGCGCGCCGAACGCGACGTTGTTGACGATGAACTGGACACCAAGCGGCGTCGCAAGAGAGAGAATGCCAATACCCGCCGCATACGTGATGATCACCCAGAGATCGTCGCGCTCGAGCTTCACCATCGAGAGGAGGCGCGCGCTCGGC
>JAHFDV010000096.1 GCA_023248815.1 Myxococcales bacterium | reverse complement strand
CACGAGATTCGTGAAGGCGACGAGAGAGAGGACGGCGGGGGCGAAAAGAGCCGAAAAAGCGCGCATTCCAATAGTTCTAGCGCGACATCGGCCGATCGTCCCGAGCCCCGCCCTTAAAAGTGACCCGCGGACGGGCGCGAACCTCCGACCCAAGATGTGCGCTGAAGGGGACGAACGCGATCGCTGGGTCGGTCGATGTGGCTCGGATGCCGCGTCAGTGTTTTTCGAACGGGTACGTGTTCGCGATCTTTTGACCGAAAAATTTTCCCTTCGAAGCGCTCGCGAGGAGCTCTTCGAACACTCGCTTGGGTACCGCAAAATACGTGTAGACATCACCCGATTGAAATTCGATTTCGAGCTTGGCGTGCGCGGCGTCATAGCCGGCAGCCGCAAGGACCGAAGATTCGAGCGGTGTGCGAGTCATCGTCGTTCTCGAGCTCAGCGGGTCTCGAGCTCAGCGCCTCTCGACATAGAGCGTTTGCAGCGCCTCGCCGATTGTCCCGGTCTCGTCGAAGAGCTTGGTGCGCGTGATGCCGATGCCGTCCGCATTGATCGAAGAGACGGCGCGCATGCCGACCCACTCCGTCGTCGGGTGGCGCATCAGTGACACGGTGAGATTCACGGGCACGAAGAGATTCTTCAAGATGTCGAGCTCGGCGCTGATCCCATTGGCGGCGTCGACCATCGCGAGAATGCGCGCAAGCGGAGACACCTTCTCTCCGCGCACGATCGCGACGCGCAACTTCGTCCACACCGTCGCGGGACCGAGCTCGCGAAATCCGCCTTCAGCGAAGCGCCATTCGAGCGCGTCGCCATAGGGAAAGTGCGGGATCTCGGCGAAGTACGTGCTCACGGCGTTTTCGGGGATGGGCGGCGGCGGCTCGTGATCGTGCACGCCTTGCGAGCGTCCTTCTGCTGCGGAGAGAGCCCAAGCGCTGGCAAGAGCGACATCGCGTCCACCAACGGTCGCTCGTGCGGCATAGAGCGCGATCTTCTTTCCGTGGCGAATGACGTCGGTGTTCACCTCGAGCGTCACCTTGGGAACTGCGCTGAGAAACTCGAGCGAGAAATGCGAGATGCGCGTTCCTTCGGCGATCTGATTTTCCATTCGCGTCGCCAAGAGGGCCGCGACGGGCCCTCCGTGCTGCAGGTTCGGATCCCAAGGACCCACCGTCGCTTCCTGGGAAGCATAGAGATCGGGATCGCTTTCACGAATGTAGAACGCGGGGTCGCTCATGGAGAGAGGTGATGCGACTTCGGCTCGGAAAATTCAAGGATGTCGTTGCGATCGAGCGCGCCCCGCGTGCCTCTTGCTGAAACCACGAAGCGGACTAAAGTCCGAATTCTCCGCTCGCCTCGAAAAAAAGGATCCGCCATGACCGAACCCCTTCTCTACTCGTCCTATCGCCTCGGCTCGATCGAGCTGAAAAACCGCCTCGTGATGTCGCCGATGACGCGAAGCCGGTCGATCGGAAACATTCCGAGCGAGCTCGTCGCGAAATACTACGCGCAGCGGGCGGAGGCAGGCCTCATCGTCACCGAAGGCACGTCGCCTTCGCCGAACGGTCTCGGCTATGCGCGCATCCCGGGCCTCTTCAATCAAGAGCAGGTCGCAGGTTGGAAGCTCGTGACGAAAGCCGTGCACGATGCGGGGAGCCGCATCTTCGTTCAGCTCATGCACACGGGACGCATCGCCGCGCAGCAGAACTTGCCCGAGGGAGCGCGTGTCGTCGGGGCGTCGGCGATCACCGCGCCGGGCGAGATGTGGACAGACACCGTCGGCAAGCAACCGCATCCCGAACCTCACGCGCTGACGGGGGCGGAAGTGGAGAGCACGATCGAAGAATATGTGACGAGTGCGAAGCTCGCGGTGGAGGCGGGCTTCGATGGCGTCGAGCTCCACGGCGCGAACGGCTACCTCATCGATCAGTTCCTCAACACCGCCTCGAATCACCGCACCGACAAATGGGGCGGCTCGGTCGAAAACCGCGTTCGCTTTGCCGTCGAGATCGCGAAGCGCACCGCCGCCGCTATCGGCGCAGACAAAGTCGGCATTCGACTCTCTCCCGATGGAACGTTCAATGCAATGGCGCCCGACGCCGAAATGCATGCGCTCTACACCAAGCTCACGAACGATCTCTCCGCGCTGAAGATCGCCTACGTGCACGTCGTCGATCACAGCGCGCTCGGTGGACCCAAGCCGAAAGAAGAGACGATTCGCGCGATGCGCGATGCGTTCCACGGCACGTTCATTCTTTCCGGCGGCTACGATCCGAAACGCGCCGAAGTCGATCTTCAAGAGAAGCGCGGCGACCTCGTCGCTTTCGGGCGCGCGTTCCTCGCGAATCCCACGCTCGTGACGAAGTTCAAGACGAACGCGCCGCTCACCCCGCCGGACATGGCCACGTTCTACACACCCGGTGAGAAGGGCTACACCGACTACCCGTGACGCCGTAACATCGGCGGCATGAGCGAAAAATTCGAAGACGCGCAGCGCCGAGTCAAAGATCTGAAGGTCGCCCCCGACACGGACACCTTGCTGCAATTGTATGCACTCTACAAGCAAGGTTCCGTGGGCGACGCGACGGGTTCGCGTCCCGGCATGATGGACTTCAAAGGACGCGCGAAATTCGATGCGTGGACGACGAAGAAGGGCCTCACGAAGGACGCCGCGCAAGAGCAGTACGTGACGCTCGTCGACAAGCTCGCTGCGAAGTAGGTGGCTGGACGGGCGGCACCGGCGCGCCCCCAACGCCCCTTCACACTGGACACGACAGCCATGTCTCAGCGGCGATCTCGGGGAAGGTACGACCTCGACGGAGCCCTTTTTGGCTCACCCTGCTGAAATGTGCGGACTATCTCGATAGGGATATGTTCTCCTAGTGATCGGTATGCGCGTTGCAGTCAACGCATCACACCGATGCGCGAGTGAACGCGCATCTTCACCCACGGGGAAATTCATGAATCGAATGACGCACACGCTCGGCTTCTTTGGTTTGTCGGCTGCACTCATTGCAGGCTGTTCGACCACGAGCTCGGACAACGTGAAGACGAGCGGCTTCTACGTCACCTACTCCGTCACGCAGGAGGGCACGGCGAAGCCGACGGCGGTCGCGAACCTGCAGGTCGGTGGAGCGACGGGAACGTATATCGATCTTTCGGAGAGCGATTCGGTCAGCGTCGACGGCACGAAGCTCGAGCGACAAAAGACGATCATCAATTCCATCTACTACTCGGCGTCCGTCGAAGAGAAGCCGACGTATACGTTCGTGCTCGCGCGCGCAGAGGAGTCGTCGACGACGAAAGTGGTCTCGCACCCGGTTCCTTTCGCGCTCCAAGAGACGGAAAAATTGAGTGGAGCCTACACGGGAAATGTCACGCTCAACTGGAGCGGCTCAGGCACGGCGGGGACGATGGTGATCTCGGTGGAACCTCAACCCGCCGCTTCCGGCTGCACGTCGCGCACCGTCGAGACGGGCCTCCCCGACAACGGAACGCATACGCTCTCGCTCGACAAGCTCGTCCCCAGCGACAAGACGATGCCCGTCTGTACGTACAAGCTCACGCTCGCGCGCGAGACGTCGAGCAAGATCGGTTCACCCTTCGAAGGGGGCTTCCTGGTTTCGCGGCACACCGAGAGCGTACTTCTCGACGTGCATCCCTGAGAGCTCACGACGAGGGGAGTACCCGCCACCAGCTCACTTCGACGCGCCGACGCTCGCTTTCGCTTCGCGCGCGCCCTGTGCCGCGAGTGCATCGGCGCGCTCGTTTCCAAGGTTTCCGTTGTGCGCGCGGATCCACTTCCACTGGATGACCAAGTGCTTCTCGTCGATGAGCGTCGCGATGCGGCGCGCGCTCTCCACGATGCTCGCATCGACGTTGGCAAAATCGCTTCGTTGCCAGTTGGCGAGCTGCTTGTCGAGGTTTGCGACGAGCGATTGATTGTCGGAGAATACGGTCGACTTGGAGCCCGCCGGCAAACGTTCGAGCGCTTCGGCGACGGCGTGGAACTCCATCACTTTCGCGAGCGTTTCGAGCGCGGATCCGTAGCCCTCGATCGCAGCGCCCTTCGGCGGCTTGATCACGAATCCCCATCCGCCGGGTCCACGCGCACCGCCTCCCATTTTGCACGAGCCATCCGTGTAGACGAGTGTTTCGGCGGGCATGAGTGAACGATACGGCGAGTGAGCCCCGCTGTCGGAGTGGATTCGGAAACGCTGGCGTTGATCCATCTCCGTAGGCCGCACTCCCCGTTCGCAAGAAGACGCCCTATCTTCTTTCGAACCATGAGCACCTCGGCACCTCACGCTGCGAACGTCACGACGGCGACCCTTCCGCTACGATCCGGCGGCACTATTCCGGTCGTTGGTCTCGGCGTTTGGCAATCAGGCCGCGGCGGAGAGACGCGCGATGCGGTGGCGACGGCGCTCCGGCTCGGGTACCGCCACATCGACACGGCGCGCATCTACGGAAATGAGAAAGACGTCGGAGAAGGGATTCGCGCGAGCGAGGTTCCGCGTAGCGAAATCTTCGTCACGACCAAGCTCTGGAACGACGATCACGGCTACGAGGAAGCGCTTCGCGCGTTCGATGCAAGCTCGAAGCGCCTCGCATTGGAGACGATCGACCTCTATCTCGTTCACTGGCCCGTCGAAGGCCGACGCAAGGAATCGTGGCGCGCGCTCGAGAAACTCAAGGCCGACGGCCGCGTGAAGCACATCGGCGTCTCGAACTATCTCGTGCCGCATCTCCGAGAGCTCGAGACCTACGCAAAAGAATTGCCGGAAGTGAACCAGATAGAGATTCACCCTTTTTGCAGCACCGCGAGACGCGTGCACTCTGCAAGGAAAAGGGAATCGTCGTCGAAGCGTATAGTCCGCTCACCCACGGCAAGCGCCTCGGCGATCCGACCGTCGCGAAGATCGCGAAGGCGATCGGTAAGACGCCTGCGCAAGTCTTGCTACGCTGGGGAGTCGAACATGGACTCGTCACGTTGCCGAAGTCGACGCGTGAAGCGCGCATCCTCGAGAACGCATCTATTTTTGACTTCACGCTCGATGAGACTGCGATGAACGCGCTCGATGCACTCGACGAAGGGCGCGCCACGGGCTGGGATCCTCGCGACCAGGATTGAGATGAGCCAATCGGATGAGTCCCTTGGGCCAACGCGCTTCATCGATTCGGATCACCCGACCATCGTCGCCTTCGCGAAAGCCGCCGTTGGGGATGCGACGACCAACGCCGAAAAAGTTGAACGGCTCTTTCGCGCGGTGCGCGAGCATCTTCGGTATGATCCGTACACCGTCTCGTTCGCTCCGGAGGATTACCTCGCGAGTCGCATCGTCACGGGAAACGCGGGCTATTGCGTTCCGAAGGCGGTACTCCTCACGGCCGTATTGCGCGCAGCGGGGATTCCCGCGCGCATCGGATTTGCCGACGTGAAGAACCATCTGTCGTCGAAGAAGCTCCACGACGTGCTCGGTTCGGATCTGTTCGTCTTCCACGGCTACGTCGAGGTGATGCTCGAAGGCAAACCTTACAAGCTCACACCCGCCTTCAACGCGTCTCTCTGCGCGCGCTTCGGCGTGGCGCCACTAGAGTTCGATCCGAGGGCGCCCGCAGATGCCCTCCTGCAGTCCTTCGATGGAGAAGGAAAAAAGTACATGGAGTACACGGCCGATCGCGGAACGTTCGCCGAGCTCCCTCTCGACGAAATTCTCGCGACGTTCACCAAAGAATATCCGCGTCTGCGCACCCTTGCGCGAGAGCGCGACGAAGCATTTCACGCGCGCTGAAGAAGCGCCGGCTGCTCGAGTCTGGTTACAGAATCAGCGGATGCGGATTCGCGCCGAACGGGTTGTTCTTCACTTTGAGCGCTTCTGCGAGATACGCCCAATATTGGAGCTGCCCCGGGCAACCGGCGGGAAGCCCTACGCCCTCGTTCACTTTTCCCGTCGTCCCGACCTTCACATATTTGCCGATGACCGTGTTCGTGAGGTTCGATTGGTGATCGGAGTTGGGCAAGCTGCGCGCGAAGTCGCCGAGGATCGTGACGACGATGTTCATCGACTTCAAAAGCGGATCCGTTTGCGTGCGTTCGACGAACTTCGTGATCGGCGCGCCGATGTAGCGTGCCCAATCGTCGCGCTCGCGATTGCCCGCCGGAAATCCGTGCACGTCCCAACCGCCTTCGTCGATCGTGACGACGTTGGCACCCGCGCGGATCATCATCTCTGCGCCGACGAGCCGTGTCGTGAAGTCGAGCGTGTTGAGACCGTTGCCGGTCGCCTTGCCCGTGTATTGCTGCGCAAGCTGATCGAAGTTGAAGGGCTGAAGAGGCGTCTTCAGCGTATCGACGCCGGTCGAGAAACCGTCGTTGTAGTTTGCCATCGACTTCGGATTGCGGTCGATGCTCCTCGCCGACATCGCGCGAGCTTTTTCGAGAGCGAGCGCAGCGACGTCACGTCCCGGCGTCTCGGGATCGGCGGGGCCGCCACCGAGCGTGCGAATGACGGCTTTGAGATCCGTGATGAGCTGCAGTGAAACATTGCCGATCGCGGGCCGCGGCGCTTCGGGCGTGAAGGTGTGAATGGCCGCGCACTTGATGGGCGCGTCGCCGCCCATCGCCGCTGCGAGTGCGATCGCGTAGTTGCGCTTTCCGTCGAAGAGATTCGAGCTCTGCGCTGCCTCGTGCGCGCTGATGCCGTGGCGGACGCCGATCGAGGCCATATGGGACTTCGCCCAAGGAGACATGCTTCCGAGCGAACCCTTGTCGACGACGAGATCATTTCCGAGATCCGTCACGTTGCTGGCGGTGACGCCGAACGTGTTGTCTCTGAGGAACGAATTCGCACTGCAAAAGAAGGAGTTGTAACCGCCACCGAAATAAATCACCAAGAGCGCGGACTTCTCTCCGCCCTCTGCGTGAGCCTGCGGAACCCAAGGCCCCATCGCGCGCGATCCCATGGCAAGGCCGGCCGATGCCGCTACGCCCTTCAAGAGATTTCGTCGATTGATCATGGTGTGACTCGTTCCTTCTTCTTCCGACGGGCTGAGTAGGCGAGCTGCTCAGTAGACGAGAAAACCGGTGGCGGTGAGAAGCGTCGCGCACGTGTACGCCCAGCGCCGTTCGGGTGTCGTCGTGCGCGTCGTGAGAACCCCATCGTCCGGGATCATTTCGGATGTCGACGAGAGCGCGACATCGACGCACGCTTGAATTTCTTCGGCAGAGGCATCGCGACTCCAAAACGTGCGCGCCCATGATGCGCATTGCGAACGCGCGTCCGCGTCGGTCGGCGCGATTTTGAACTTCGCATTGGGCACGAACGGCGTCGTCCCCGCGGGGGGAGGAGTCGTCGTCTCGACGGGAAGCCCGCCCGTCGTCTTCAAACACGCTTCGAAACCGACGCGAAACGCGGTGTACAAGCTCACGGCGCTGGGTTGCGGCTCCGAGAACCAGCGTTCCGGCGCGGCACCGAAGGCCGTGCCCGTCTCTTTGATGAGCTCGGGGGAAGAGCTCTCGCCGAGCACGCGCGAGTACTCGGTGACGAGCGAGCTGTAAGGCTTCGTGCGTCCGCGGTTGGCATTGATGAGCCCCGGCGTTCGCCCTGCAATGAGCGAGACGTCGCCGAGACCGATGTAATCTGCACCGGTATCTGCGCAGAGAGGCGCTGGCGGTTGCTCGCCGGGGTCGACGGGATCGACTCCCGTGAGCGCGCAGTCTTCACCCGTGAGGCAATCGCCATGCGTGCCGCTGCATCCGATGGCAACGAGCGAAAGCGCAAAGACGAAAAGGAGAGACTTACTCACAGAAGCTCCTGTTCTTGGCGATCGCTGCGATCGCGGATTGGACTCTTCCGGTCGAACGAAATGCGTTTACGCACTCGTCGAAGATCGGGCCCTCGCAGCTCGTCTCAGCGCGCCCGTACAGGTACTTGAACGAGAGGCGGCACGTGTTGAACGTGAAGTTCACGGAGTCTACGAGCGCGTGCACGACATCCGAGTCGTTGCCGACGCTCGCCTTGCCGAGGATGCTCTGAGGCGCTCCCGTGTACTCGACGAACGTGATTTTTTGCGAATCGACGGGGTCGACGACCTTCTTCGACAACACGCCGGCGACTTTGTCGAGCGCGTACCAATTCGTGTAGTGGCAGCCCTTGCAGTTGTCGCCCGTGCGCCCCGTCGCCGAGATGTCTGCGTCGGGAGCATTCGTCGTCGCCACGAGCTCGAGGCCGACGATGTTTTGCATCATGCGATAGGCCGTCGAGATCTTGATCCCCGCCTGCTCGTTTCCGGCGTAGCGAAGCACCCAAGGCGCGCTGCGAAAATAGCCGAGCCCCTTGGGATCCTCTTGGACCTGAACGCCCGTCGTACCGACGAGATCGACGTTGTACTTGCCGACGAAGAGGTCCGACCAAGGTTTGCCGTTCGTCAGCACGTGCTTCGCCAGGAAATAGACGGGCTCTTTTTCCGGCGCAGCAACTGACTCGCGATTGAACGAGGCATTCACGAAGCGCGAAAAGCGCTCGAAGAAAACGCCGCTGTTGAGCATGACATCGACCATCGCCTGCGGATTCGGCGAGTCGAGCATGTCCGCGCTCGCGGAGGTTCCGAGGATCGAAGAAGAGATGCGCGTGGCACAACGCTCGTTGAACGTTGCCTGAGACTCTGGCGAGCCTTCGCCCTCGGCGCGCGCATGCGACGACGAAAGCCCTGCGAGGGCCGCCACCCCAAGGACGGGCGCGACAGCCAATCGCCATCGCTCGATGATGCGCGACGCGCCCGTCTTTGGTTTCATGGTTGCCCTTGTTCGTGCACGTCTCGTCTCCCCGACGAGGGCTGAGACTGCACCGCACGTGCCAATGCGAAATCACGCTGCGGCGGGGGTTAGACCCTTGAACATAGCGGACATTCTTAAAATCTCTTAATCTCGTGAGAACAGGCACTTTGAAAAGCGGATGGACCGGAAGATCCACCCGTTAAGCGACTTTGCAGAGTAAGGCGGCGCGGGGTGAGCCAGTGTGATACTTGCCGCGCTCATGCCATCTCCGCTTCTGGATGCTGCCGCGACGCCACCCCCGCAGAGACGCAAGCTCGGCTCTAGGCGGGACCGCGCAACGAGTCTCGTCGTGGTCACGGCGCTCTTTGCGATTGTTCGCTGCTCGGCCGATCAACTGCCACCACGTGGAGGGCTCGTCGTCGTCATTGCGAACGACGGCACGCTCGGTCTCGACGTTCTCAAGACGAAGGTCACGTCGGGCGGGCGCGTCCTGAATCAAAACGCGTACGCCATTCCGAACGAGAAGGCGCTCCCGAATACGCTCAGCATCGTCTCGAATGGTTCGGCGACCTCGACGGTCGCAGTCGAAATCTCGGCGTGGGCGAAAGGCGTTCCCGTCGACATTCGCGATGCCATCATCACGCAAATTCCCACGGACCGGGTCGTTCGCTTGAACGTCTCGCTGAGCGCCTCATGCACGCCGTTCGTGAAAGTTGGCGCTGACGCCGAGAGCGCAGAGTCGACGTGCGCCGAAGGCAAAACGTGCGATCCGGCGATCAAGGATTGCGCTTCGGCCGAAGTGAACGCGAGCGAATTGCCGACCTATCAAGAGGGCGATGCTTCGATCCCGGACGACGCCGGACCCGTCGAATCGGGGCTGCCCATCGAATCGGGATCCGAAGACGTGGGATCCGGAGACGCGAATCTTGGAACCGACGCGGCCGACGCAGGACCCGTCGAGTCCACGGTGACGCCGACGACGATCGACTTCGGAATGACGAACTGCGGGACGAGCGCCGCCGGCCAATCTCTCACGATCACGAATCCAACTTCCGTCGACGCCGTGTGGTCGACGGCGTTCGGGAAGGGAGCCGCCACGCCCTACACGCTTTCGCTCGATTCTGGGACCGTGGCCCCGAACTCGTCCGTGATCATCAGCGTGCTCCCGAAGTCGATTCCCACGAACAGCACTACGTCTGCCAATGCTTTTGGCGATCAGCTGACCGTGACCGTTTCTGGAAAGGCCACGTCGGTCGATCTCCGCGAAACCGCGGCGGGTGCGGCGTTCGTAACGCCGCCGAGCGTCAACTTCGGCAACGTCATGTACGGAATGAGCTCCACCATCGTCGTTCCAGTGACGAACAATGGCAATCGGGACGCAACCGTCACGCTGAGCATCGGCGGTAGCGCGTACGCGGTCATCTCCGCGAAGACGTTCGCTTCACCAGGCGGGGGGACCACCGCAAGCGGCGTCGTGACCTTCACCCCGGCGTTCGTTGGGCCACAGAACGACGTCCTGTCGGTGAGCGTTGCGGCGGGCGATGTCGTGTGCGGCTTTCTTCCGAACATCACGCTCGCAGGCCGCGGGATCTGAGCGCCTTCGCTCATGGCATGCACGCACGGGCCGTAAACGCTCTGCCGATACGAGCCAGCGGAGCTGCGTTGACGTCTGCGCTCGGGCGCGCGCTATAGAGTCTGTCGCTCCACGCCACGGCGGACAAAAGCGTCACGACTACGAGCGCTCGATCGTCTTCAATTCGCGCATTTTCGGCGCAGATCGCGTTGGAACGCGTGTTGCTTCACTCGCAAGGTGCGCGGACGAGACGCCGTGTCTCGAACGCACGCCAAGAGGAGCCCCGAATGAAAACCGAGAAGCTTGCAGGAAAGAAAGTCGCCTTCATCGTTACGGACGGATTCGAGCAGGTCGAGCTCACGGGCCCGCGTGAAGCGCTCGACGACGCTGGCGCCACGACGACGCTCGTCTCGTTGAAGTCCGGCAAGGTGCAGGGGTTCAATCATCACGACCAAGGCGACAAGTTCGACGTCGACGAAGTCATCGCAGACGTGAAGGCGGGAGACTTCGATGCCGTGGTTTTGCCGGGTGGCGTCATGAACCCCGATGCGTTGCGCGGCGAAGCCAAGGTTCAGAAGTTCGTGCGTGAGGTGTACGAGAGCGGCAAGCCCGTCGCCGCCATCTGTCATGGTCCGTGGACGCTCATCGATGCGGGACTCGTGAGCGGAAAAAAGATGACGTCGTGGCCAAGCCTCAAAACGGATCTCAAGAACGCCGGAGCCAATTGGGTCGACGAGGCATGCGTTGTCGACACGGGTCTCATCACGAGCCGCAAGCCTGCCGACATTCCGAAGTTCAACGCGTCGATCATCGAAGCGCTTTCGCAACCGCACTGAGAACATTCCGCGCACGGCGTGGTCACGGCACGACGAAGGGAATCGTCTCGACGTGTCGCGAGATCAGATGGCCGCCTCCATCGTAGTGTCCAACGACCGGCGTGGTGCGTGCGGTGCGCTCTGCGGCGGATTGTCGCGGCTTCCGCACCCGCGATCAAAAAGCGCAGCGGCGATGCATGACAATCTTGTCGCAGCCCACGCGACTTATCTCTGCGCGATCGTGGTCAGACGAGTGCGTGAAAAGCGCGAGCTTCGCGTGAGGCGACGCCCAGTTGCGCGTCGGTGAGCGGGGCTCCCAGCGGCGGCTACATGCGCCCGTCATCGCCCACTTCGGCATCTGCAAGACGACATATCGGTTTGAAAATATTCGATATTTTATTGTCGTGCGGCTTGCGCGCATCAGGTGCAGATGACACAACTGTTCCTCCGAATTGCTCGACCCAGCATTCGAAAACGCGGGCTCGTGGCGGTCGGCGCCAGGGGGGCGCGCGAACACACGAACCCTCACAACGAAGGTGGATAACGCATGCGTCTTTCATTCCATTTGACCTTGTCTACGTTGCTCTCCCTTTCGCTGTTTGCATGCGCGCCGGACGAGGGGACGGACGAGCCCACGGACTCCGACACGGCCGATCTCAAGATCGGAAAAAAGTACCTCGCGCTCGGCGACTCGATTCCGTTCGGATTCGATCCCGTCCATGCATCCACGACTCCCACGCAGATCTCGAAGTTCGTCGGGTACCCGGAGCTCGTCAATCTCGTCGGCGTGCGTTCCGTGAATGCGGGCTGCCCAGGTGAGACGACGGGAAGCTTTCTCGACGCGAGCGCGCCCGACAACGGATGCCACGGTTGGAAGGCCTCGGGTGCGGCATTGCATGTAGACTACAATGGCGCGCCGACGCAGTTCGCGTACGCGCTCGATTTCCTCGCCGCCAACAAGACGAAGACCGCAACCGTCTCGATTCAGCTCGGCGCAAACGATCTCTTCTTGCTCCAAAACAGCTGCACCGCGAGTGCACCGACGCCCGAAGCCGTCGGCGCCTGCATCGTGGCGTCAGGCGGAACGAAGACGCCTGTCGAGTGCGGAACCGAGCTGGTCACTGCGTGCATCGGCGCGGGCGCGCCAGCCGTCATCGGACAGACCGCGCAAAACATCGGCATCATCATCGGCGGCATCCGGCAGACGGGCTACACGGGGCAAGTCGTCGTCGCGACCTACTACGCGCTCAATTACGCGAATCCCGCCGATCCCAACCTGCAGCTGATCTACGCGCTCGATCAGGCGCTCGTGCAAGTCGCACAAGCCACTGGCTCGCATGTCGCCAAGGGGTTCTCGACGTTCGGAGCCGCGTCGGCGCGGGCAGGAGGAGACTCGGGCTTGGCGGGTCTTCGCTACAAGCTTCCGGACGGCACGTACGACTTCCATCCGTCGCGAACCGGACAGATTCTTCTGGCCGCAGCGGTCGCGGCTGCCGTGCCTGCGAGCTCGATCGATCTCAGCGCGCCGAATCCGAAGTTCTGATCTTCGAGAGTCGTCAAAAGCACATCCCGCTGCGGAGTGCGCTCAATTCGTCGGTGGAGTTCGCTCATTCGCGATCGATGATTTAATCGCCGAAGTACTCATTGCGTGCGGAGTGCAAATGCCCGAGCGTTGTTGAATGAAATCTACAGGGGGAATGTTGTGTGGCGTGTTGATCCTCGCGGCTGCTTGCAGCGATTCGGGAGACGACGACGGAACGCCGCAGCAAGACGCAGGTAGGGACGCTGCGAGTGCCGACTCCGCGACGGATGCGATCACCACGGACGCAATTACCGATGCGACGGCGGATACGATTACGCAAGAAGACGCGGCGACGGACGGGAACGTGCCCGTGGATGCGGGACAAGACGTGTCCATCGACGCTGGGGTCGATGCGGGAACGTGCGCGACCGCTGGATGCAGCGCCGACGCAACGTGTGATCAGACGAGCGGTGTGCCCCTTTGCACGTGCAAGGCGGGCTTTACCGGTAGCGGCATGGTGTGCACGCAGATCGACGACTGCGCGATCAATCCGTGCAAGAACGGCGGCTTCTGTGCGGACGGCACGAACGCGTACGCATGCAGTTGCACCCCGGGATACAGCGGCGCGACCTGCGAGGTTCTTCTCGGAAGCTGTCTCGCGCTCAAGGTCGCGGCGCCCACATCCGAAGATGGCGTGTACACGATCGATACGGACGGCGCCGGCGCCGGTGCGCCTTTCCAGGTCTACTGTGACATGTCCACCAATGGTGGAGGATGGACGAAGGCCTACGAACAAGACATCAACGTAGCGCCTGCGTTTTCGAGCAAGGCGGAGTGGATGGCGGGAATCAATACGGGCACGCCGAGCGCGAGCCAGTACGCGATCTTGCATCGGCTCGACGAGCTGAAGTCCGCGACGGACGCCT
The DNA here is from genome assembly GCA_023248815.1 of Myxococcales bacterium. GTDB lineage: Bacteria > Myxococcota_A > Polyangia > Polyangiales > Polyangiaceae > JAHFDV01. Next base: position 1,473 of record JAHFDV010000096.1, on the reverse strand, counting down.
TCGAATTTCGCCTCGAGTGGCCCGTGGATCCGGGCGCTGGATCGGTTCAGTGGCAGCAGCTCCAAAATCCGCTCTCGAGCGGCGCCGCGCCGACGATCTCGGGGGTCCTCATGTCTCCGGCGAATCAAGGCGGATGCGGCCCCTTCGAAGGGCTCTCGCTGAGCAGCACAGGCGCAACGCTTCTCGACGGCGAGCCGAATAGCGGTTGTTACTGGTTCGCCGTCGGCGAGGTGAATCAGTACGGTAACGGCATCCCCGGATACAACAGCCCGGGCGGCGTCAACGGCGCCACCCGCGCGCGCCTCTGGGTTCGCGCAAAAACTCTCGCCACGAGCTGCAGCGCGATCAAGCAAGCGAATGCTTCTGCAACGGACGGCGTCTACCTTCTCGACCCGGATGGAAGCGGAAGCATTCCTCCCTTCGCGGCCTACTGCGACATGACGACGGACGGCGGGGGATGGACCAAGATCTTGCAAGTCGGCCCGAGCGCATATGTGCCCACGCCTCTCGCTTCGGGAAACGTGGCCACGGTGGCGACGACCGATTTCGCCAAGCTCTCCGACGAGGCCATCAATGCGATCGGCGCTGCGATCGGCGGAGCACGTGTCTATCGCATCGCCGGTCCCACGTCGTCGACGGGCAAGAAGCTCTTCTTCGCGTCGACTGGAACCTTCACGGACTCCGCCGTCGGTATGGGCCTCATGGCAAATGCATTGAAGGTCTGCGAGAACGCAGACTACGCGGCGTGCGTCACGACGACGGTCGATGCGACCTACATCGATTCCGACGTGTGGGGCGTGACGGGCAACGACGAAGACCGCTACTTCGCCGACTACGGCGGAAGCGGCGTCAGTTGCTACAACCCCGGCGCGAGCGGCGTGCGCTGCTTCAATGCGGGCGCCAGCACGGGCCACGCGTTCATCCCGAACGTGTCGATGTGGATGAAGTAAGCCATCGCCGGCACCCGACTCAACGGCTCCTAGCACTCGCTGGTCTAAGGCGCGCAGCGAATGAACTGATGCGCGCCGACCTTGCGTGACAAGGTATCGCCATCGGCTGTCGTTCCAACCGTGATCGTGTCGCTGTAGGCGCCGGGAAGCAGCGACGCGTTTTGCGGAATGGGAGCGGGAATCACTGCAAGCATCCCCGTGGCGCCCGGCGCGACCGACACGAAAGACGGGTCGACGGAGAAAAGCTTCGGCGTAGTCGCCGTTCCGAAGGCCGTGAACGAAGTGGCCTGCTTGCTCACGATCTTCACGGACATCGGCGCGGCGGTCGTCCCGCAATCGACGATGCCGTTGGCGCCGAAAAGAAGCCAGGGCGGTGAAACGAGAGCGCCGATGTTGGCCCCCGTGCCCGAGACCGAGAAATCGGCGGGGAGGGGAGCGCAAAGAACGTTCGCGGGATCGGCCTTCAGAGAAATCTTCGCGACGAAATTCGCGGTGGTCGCGGGCGCAAACGAAATGGGTGCGA
>JAHFDV010000404.1 GCA_023248815.1 Myxococcales bacterium | reverse complement strand
ACACTTTCTGGCCTATCTACCGACCACGTCTTTCGCTCCGAGCGTAAAGGAGCTTGAGAAGACTCTGAATTGGATGATGCAATCGAAGCTCCGCGAGGAGCTCATGGGAAAGGTCGCGGCTGTTGAGCCCGATGAAAGGCTAAGGAAGAAAGCACTTCGCGCGGTAGAGCGAGAGACCGAGTGGCCCACCCTTAAACTCGTCGCCCTCACCAACAAGGAGAGCATTGCCGAGGCCCTCGAGCACTTCGCGAAGGTGAGGTCCTTCACGATCCGAATAGAGGAGCCGAATCCAGCGGAATACGAGGCCGACTCGGAGCTCTTCGAAATGATGAAGGGGCGACGCGTATCTACGAACGCAAAAAAGGCATCCGTTTCTTTCGAGCGCCGAACCGGCGAGGGGTTAAACAAGGAAGCAGTTCTCGAAGATGCCAAGGGTGCAGCGGACGACCCGAACACTCACCTCGTGATCAAGGGAGAGAACGCCGACGACATCGAGATCGTTCGGGACAACAGCGCGTTCGCGGTCCGAAAGCCCTTCAAGTCTGACGTGGGCACTCCTCGCGCCACAGCTCCTAAAATGTTCGAAGAGATTGTAGAGGCGACGAAGTCTTTGAAGCTTCCGAAGCCAGCCGAACAGCTGATGTCAAAGGCGAAGGACCTGTACGAGAAGTGGAAGAACAAGAAATAACACTGGCCCCAAGTGACGCTGCGGCCCTCACAGCTGAGAAGAATCTTCGTCAGGCTTACTGGCTCTCCGTTCGGAAGCTGCCGAGTAAGTGGCACTACTGGGCGTCTCCAGCTCTCGTCGGTATCTTTGCCGCGTTCGGAGGCTGGCGCTCCGGTTTGCCTGCGCATGACCTAGGCGAGCGCGTCAGAGATTGGTCCAGTGTTGGTTTCAGTTTCGCTTACAGCGTCGTTGGCATTCTCCTCGCTGGGTTCGCCGTCTTTACCACCGTGGCGCTGTCGGACTTTGTTCCGGCCCTAACGAAGCAGAAGAAGAGCAACGGCTTGAGCGAGATGAAGAACATCGGCCTCCACTTCGTCTCGGTCTTCTTTGTCTACCTGCTCTTCGTTGCGTTTCACGTGTTCGTTCTTCTGTTCGGATGGCACGGGGGGCCCGCAACGATGCTCTGTCGTGCTCTCGATGCGCACTGCGATTCGGAATCTGGAAGGCTCCTAGCGTCGCTCCTAATGGGCATCGTCGGCTGGGCTCTCTCGTCACTCGTCATCTCGCTCTACGTGTTTGTTTACAATGTGTACTCATCATTCAACACCTTGAGTCGGATGAACGCGGCGCAGTACGTTGTGGAGAGCGAGCCACCGAAGTCCTAGTTCGCGCTCACGTCCAAGCGCGCTTCCAAGGCCAACGCTTCTTCCGCGTCCGAGAGCACTTTCATGGCGTGCACCAAGGTCGCGCGTGCAACGTCTGGGCGTCCTAGGTCCACGGCGACAATGGCCGTTTGCAAAACGTAGTTCACTTCGATGGCTGCGTCTTTGAGGTGGTTCATGCCGGTGTATCGGTCGCGTCCCTGAGGAAGTTGCGTGGTCGACTGGCGGATGCGATCGCCTGACGTCGGTCGGCGCCATCTCACGAGCAGCGTAGAAAAGTCACTGCGGGCGTTCGTGGGTGGAGAACAAAACGTCTTTGTCCTGAATGCTGCCGAGCGCAAGCATCGGGAACTTCGCGAGATACGTGTCGATAAACCTCTCCGCGAGCTTTGACGCTCGACAGTGTGACTCTAAAGCTGTCACCCACAAGTCAGGGAAGTATCGGGAGAGCATGCTGAGCCCGAAGGACGCCAAGTAGGCATCTCCGAACTCGGTGAGTTCGTAAGACTGGCCGTACATGAGCGTGTGCCCTTCGATAGAGACGCGAACTTCGGGCGCGACATACAGCTGGCCTTCCTTCAATGGCCCTACGGTCACTATTCCACCCGTGTCGCCTCTAACGCATTTGATTAGATGCTGAAGATCGTTCTCTATTGAGAAAGCCCAGAGAATTTCTTCGAAGCAACTCTCATCCGGGGTGCCAAAAAGGCGGTAGGTGAACTCAAAAGCGGGTTCTCCGTCGCTCGTGCTTCGAGACTCTTTCTCGATAACCGTGCGCGTGAAGGCGATGCGTGTGCCGAAGCGGCGATAACTTTCGCTGAGGTCAGGTAGTCGGATGAGAAGCTCGGTGAGAGAGCTTTTGCGACTCTCAAGTTTGCTGATTGGCGTCACGCGCTTCGAGGCAACCCGCCCGATCGAGGAGCGGACTAATCCGTTCGATGTTGTCTTTATTAGGGCGGAGAGATGAATCGCATTCGGCGAATGGCCGTACCAGTTGATGAAGTGCCCATTATCCAAAATTTCGCAAAAAGATTTGTCCAGGATTTGGGCGTCCCGCGCACAGTCTTTGGCGGTGGCTCCCGTCGTGAAGTCGATGCCATGACTGCGGTTTGCTCCGCTCTTGCGAAGGTAGTCGAGGGAGAAACGTCCGTCGCCGCGCAGGAGCATTACTGCCGAGGCCAGCGAACTCACCCCGTAATAAAGATGGTTGGGCGAGGTGAATAGCGAAGAAGCATCGGCGGCTGCGAAGTATTCGCGCGCCTGGTACAGAGCGCCACGCACTTGTGAAGCTTGCTTCTTGTAGTTATCCCGCTGGCGCGCGTCTGCCGTTGGACCATTCCTACGCGCGATGTAATCGAATGCTATGTCGGCATTGGCATATTCGAGGAGGCGCGCCCAACTCTCCTTACGCGGGTCAGAACAAGTCACCCACTCCACAAGAAGAGGTTACCTGGCTCTTCATGGGCGCCGCTAGTCGTTCGCCTTCACGGCCCCTGCCCCAATAAGGACGTGCGCTTCCCACGGGTAGAGCACGCGCTCGATAGGTCCGAACACCGCGCCGTGAGTGCGACCGCCGGACGTTTTCGCAAGCGGACGCACCCTTATCGCCGTGACGTCGTCCGTGCCGATGTCCTTCAAAAGTAGGCCCAAAAGCTCCTTCGACCTGTCCTGCGTCATACCTGAACGGGTGTACAGCATTCTCTTATGACGATCAAGGCCGTCCCTGGTGCGCACCTGCAAGTCACCTGCACAAACTGCAACGCGACGAAAACCTACTGCGCCAAGAGCGACACCGAAGACGTCGCCATGCTCAAGGCAACGCACGCTTTCAAGGTTGCGAACTGGTTCTGCGAGGTGACCGACTTCACCGCGCGGTCCGTGGGCGTGGGCCGTTGGTATTGCGCGAGCTGCTACCGACTAACGCGGCGCTAGTCGCTATTAGGTGCATTCTGCACATGGAGCTACGTTTGTTCATGCAGACTATTAGCCTTCCGGAACTCCGCATCAAAGAAATGAACATCCGCGACGCGCTCTATAAGAGACTCGAAAGCGGAGAGACCTTCGACGAACGCGAAGACATCGACAATTTTTGCGCCCAATCAAAACTCGCGGAGCACTATCGCGTACTCATCGAGTCGACCGAGAGCCTTTACGCCTCGAAAAAGTGGGACGCTTTCCTCTCGGCAGGTATGCCCGTGGCAATCGACTGATTGGCTCGCAGTGCGTGTCGGTCGACGAGTGATCTGGAGTGCTTTAGTCTCGTCGACGCCCGTCGGCCGTTTCGGTCGAAAGCGGGCACTCGATTGACGAAAGGTTGGGGGAAATGGTCGACGAATTGCCGCCGGGCGTGAAGCTGTGTTTGACGTGCAAAGGCAAGGTGGCAAAGGAGCTCGCGAAGTGTCCTCATTGCGGAGCCGCCCAACTCACCCCGCCTAACAGTCCGATCGCGGCTCTCTTCGCTGTGGGCTTCCTCGCGTTCGGCGCCTACTCGTTCTATTCGTGCAGCCAAGCCGTAAGCGGCGCGGGGAAAACGACGAGCTACGCCGCGACGACGCCAGCGGAGACGGCCCCAGACTGCTGCGCGGGACAAGGCGAGAATGCGCCGCTGGAGTGGCACTTTTCAGGCGAATACGTTGACTCTAAGTGCACGAGACCCCTCGCGGAAGCGTTCGTTCCGATCTGTTCGCCCGTCGTCGTGAAGACCGAAGTAAGCATGGCTTTCAACGAAGCTGTTGCCGAGTTTACGATGGGCGATCGCCAAAACGTAAAGCTCGATCGCTGGGTCGATCCCCGCGCTGACGTCAGTGTCTATCTAAAGCGCGAAGGCGTTTGCTCGCGGATGAAAGATAGTCCCGGGAAGATCGCTCCAACGGGTTGCATGAACCAAAGGGTTTGCCGAACCAACGCCGGGTCGATCGGGTGCGATGACTGCATGACCCTTCCGAGTGGGTGCAAAAACTTTCAAGGTTCCGTGACCTTCGCCACGTTCACGCCAAAGACAACCGTCGCGCCAACGGGTGCAAAGCGCGCGAGTTCGCCAAAGGTTGTAACGCCCTCGACCAATGAGACGCCTATCAGCGCGGCGGACCTTCCTTCCGCACCGACCACGGCAGCGAAGCCCAACGCGCCCGCCGATCCAAACCCGTACTGACCAATTCGCCGGTGGCGTGTCGATTTCACGCAACACCTTCGCGCGCGTGGCCGAACTGAAGGGCATGAACCGCAACGCTCTTCTAGTTCCCTTCCTCGCACTCTCCGCGTGCGCTAGCGCGCCCAAGACAATCAGACCCGTGACGTCCGTCGCGACGACCGCGCCCGCGCAGGTTTCAAAGCCTAGCGTGGACTCGGGTCTTGAGACTACCGCCGCAACCGTGAAGGCTCCCTCGGAGGTCGAGGAGACAATGGCGACCGGCGAAAAGCGAATGGCTCCCCGAAGAGAAAAGCGCGAAATTCAGCCGACGACCTGGAAGTTTCCCGCGAAGAACGCCACGAACATCGCTTTCGATGACAACCATCTGAGCTTCTGCACGGGGGGCAAAGGGTTCCGCGTCGACTCCGCAAACGAAACCGTCTTCTCCTACCCCGCCGCGTGCGACGACCACGACGAACTCCCTCGTGACAATACGGAGTGCGCCGTCCCGCAAATGCAGAAGTTCATTTTGCATCGCAAGAGCACCAAGAAAGACGTCCTTATTCTCGGACAGGATCGCCGCGTCGAACTCGATGGCCGCGTAGTCGACTGCGACGGTTTCGGACGCGTTCTTCTCATCGGCACAGACAAGAGCCTCACCTATTCATCGACGAGCGACGAACAGTCCAAGATGTTCGATGGCCCGGTGAAATGGGTTACGAGTGGTGCGGGTTGGGCGGCGTGGACTGACGGTATCAACGTCTACACCCACCAGATCTCGATCTACTGGCGGGACCTCAAATGAACCCGATCCAAGCCCTTCGCTCGCTGCATTACATTCCGGATCCCGATGACGAGCCCCTGCCGCGGGCAGCGACGAAACCGCAGCCCAAACCCGTGGAGCCTGACGCTCTCGAAATCATCGACCGTTCGAAGGACATCTTTTTCAGACCCAAGGCGGCGACGACGACCGCCGTACAGGAGACGTCTCGAGGGCGCGTCTACACGGACAACGCGAAGGAGCTCTCGGCAAAGACCACGAAGGCGAGCGTCCAAGAGATCGTGACCATGCTTCGCACGGCGTGGCCCGCATTGAACGAGCAAGGCCGACGGACGCTCGCAGCCCAGTTCATGGTCGAGACGGGAGGCACCGCGTGTTTCAATTGGAACCTCGGGAACATGAAGGCACGTGACCCTGCACCGCCGCACCACTACTTACGCCATACGTGGGAACTCGAAACCCCAACGCAAGCGGCTGTCCACGTCGCGGAAGGCAAGGGCCTGGCTCATATCGCCACGCCCGAAGAAATGAAAGAGCACCGCTGGCCAGCCCCCAAGCCC
>JAHFDV010000095.1:2553-15115 GCA_023248815.1 Myxococcales bacterium | reverse complement strand
AGTACGGAACGATTGCAAGATACATGGGACCCTTCGGTCTCGATGGCCAGTTCGACTTCGTGCTCTACCACGCAGCGCCCTACCGCGTGTTCGCCTACGATCAAAAGGGGCTCATCCACGCCGACTTCTGGGCTTCGACGAGCCAATCGCAATATCCCGCGGGCGGAATCATGACGCCGTACATCGGCAGTCACGACACCGCGCGCTTCGCGACGCTCACGAGCTATCGCGGCCAAGACGGCGCCCACGACCCAGGCATCCCCGGGAACAAGTGGACGAACTACGCGAGCGCTCCTCCTGATGAAGAGAGCTATCAGCGTCATCGCTTGGCGCTCTCCTGGCTCCTCGGGCTGCCCGGTGCCCCGCTTCTTTACTACGGCGACGAATATGGAGAATGGGGCGGATCGGATCCGAACAATCGTTCGAGGTTCCGTACGGCGCTCAACGCATCGGAGAGCGCGACGCTCGCCCTCGTGAAGAAGCTCGGAACGGCGCGCCGCGATCTGCTCGCCATGCGACGCGGTGTATACCGATCAGTCTACTCGACCGAAGACCAGTTGGTTTACGCGCGCCAAATGAGCAATGGCGAGGGCAACGGAGAGGTGGCGCTCGTCGCGATCAACCGCGCGAATTCGCCGGTGTCGATCTCGACGGCCCTTCCTGTCACTTTGAACGTCGCATCGGGGATGCTTACGGACCGACTTGGTGGTAACAACGCGACCGTGTCGGCCGGAACCCTCAATGTGACTCTCGCGGCGCGTAGCGCTGCCGTCCTCGCCCCATGAGATCGAACGATCATTCGAGCGCTCGTTCCAAGCGGACGGGCGCCGTATTTTCGCTCGCCGTATTTCTGCTTCCGAGTGGAGCGCTCGCGCAGAGCAGCCCCGGTGGACGCGGGCCCAGCACCGGTGATGGGACATCGGGCGTCGCGCAAGGATCTTCCGGCACTTCTGCAAATGGGGCCAGCGCGGCCACGCCGAGCCCCGGCCCCGATACGAATGAGCTGAACGATCGCTTCGAGCCCAAAGCGAAAGCCGGCACCGTCGCCAACGGCACGAACGCGGGGCCCACGCCGGGAACCGCCGAGCCGACGAAGGCCGACGACAAGAAGGACGCGAAGAAAGACGAGCCCTCGGGCAAGTTCGAGTTCGGATCCTACGGCCGCGTTCGCGCCGTCAGCGATCTCCGCGGAGGAACTGGGCGCGGCGCCAACATCGTCTCGTTCGGACCGCGTACGGACGAAGAGAGCTACGCCGAGATCGAGCTTCGCCGCGAAGACACTTGGAAAGACGGCATCAAGACGCGCATCGTGACGACGCTCGCGCTTCTTCCGCCGTTCTTTCACTTCAGCGGAAAGATGACGCAGGCGATCGCCCTCCGGAATCTCTACGCGCAAGGCACGATTGATCGCTACACGCTGTGGGTCGGCTCGCGTATGTATCGCGGCGACGACATCTATCTTCTCAACTGGTGGCCGCTCGACAACCAGAACACCGTCGGTGGTGGCGTCGGCATCAAGTTCGACAAAGAGCGCGGCGATACGATGCTCGCGCTCCACGCGGGCATGCAACGCCTCGACGACCCGTTCCAAACGCAATCGGTCGCTGCGGTCGCGCCGTACGGATTCGGATCGACGCAGGTCATCAAGGTCGATCGCCCTCGCACGATCGAAACCGCGAAGCTCATTCACTTCTTCCGCAACAGCCCCGACAAGACGCTTTTCCCGGGCAACGACGCGATGGGCTTCAAGGCGGTCGTCTATGGCGAAGCGCATCAATTGGCAGCAGGAGTCCAACGAGACCCGCTCACCGATCGCGATCGCGCGCTTCCGGCAGACACCGGTTTTCTCGCGGGCGTTCAGCTCGGGTATTGGACCGGAGTGCGCGATGGCTTCGTTCACGTGTTCGCGAAGCACGCGCGCGGGATCGCGGCCTACGATCCTCTAGCCGTTCCCACGACCTTCGCCAACGACCGCACGACCTCGGGCGCGAGTGACACGATCATCGCGACAGGCGGCAATCTCGAGACCGAAGCCGTGGGCGTGCAGTGGGGCGCATACTTGCGGTTCTTCCGCGACGCTTCCGAAGGCGCGACCTCGCGCGAGAAGTACGACGAAGGCGCGGTCGTCGTTCGACCGAACATCTTCATCAGCGATCACTTCGGCGTCGCCGTCGAAGGTAGCTATCAGCAGCGCCGCTATGCGCTGGCAGATGCCGATGGCGAATCGAAGCTCACGACCGGCCTCTTTCGCGCTGGCGTAATTCCATACTTCTCGCCGGCGGGCCGCGGCTCTTTCAAGCGCCCGCAGCTTCGTATCCTCTACATGGCGACCGCACGCGACAAGGGCGCGCGTTCACTCTACCCCAAAGAAGACGTCTTCTCCCAACGAAGCGTCGAGCACTTTTTCGGGCTCGGCGCAGAGTGGTGGTTCAACTCGAGCTCGTACCCATGATGCGTTTTTCTTCGCTCTTCACGCTCTCCAAGTTCGGCGCGTCGCGCGCCTTCCGTCCGCTCGCGATGGGAATGCTCGCGCTCGGCCTCGGCTCGTTCACTCCCTCGTGCGTGTCCCTACCAGAAGACGGAACCACCGTGACGCTCGGTACGCACGTCGATGATTGGCGCGACGAGGTCATCTATCAGGTGCTCGTGGATCGCTTCGCCAACGGCGACGTCAACAACGACTACCTCGTTCGCCCGGGTGCCCTCGCGCGCTATCAGGGTGGCGACTGGAAGGGCCTCGAGGATCACCTCGACTACATCAAAGAGCTCGGCGTCACGACGCTCTGGATTTCGCCGGTCATTCGCAACGTCGAGACTGACGCCGACGTCGACGCGTACCACGGCTATTGGGCGCAAGACCTCACGCAGCCGAACCCGCACTTCGGAGACATCGTCTCGCTTCGCTCGCTCGTGAAGCGCGCGCACTCGCAGAACCTCAAGGTAGTTCTCGACATCGTGACCAATCACATGGGTCAGGTGTTCTTCTACGACATGAACCTGAACGGCAAAGCCGACATCTACATCGGCGGTACGGGCACGAGCTCGCAAGTCACGCGCGTATCCGAGTTCGATCCCGACTGGAATCCGATCGGCGTGCAGGCAGAGACGTCGCTCGGTCTCGCCGGGCGCGCGCCCATCGTCTTCTTCCAAGATCCGACGATTCAACGCATCGCGCCCGTTCCCGGAATTCTCGCGCGCGCCGAGGGCTATCACGGCTTCGGTCGCATCTTGAACTACGACGTGCCGGAGCAGACGATGCTCGGTGATTTTCCGGGCGGACTCAAAGACGTCGCGACGGAGCTCCCGGAAGTTCGTGCGACGATGGTCGACGCCTACACGCGATGGGCCGAGCTCGTCGATCTCGACGGCTTCCGCATCGACACGGTGAAACATGTCGAGCACGAATTCTGGAAGGTCTTCACCGAAGGCGTTCGCACGCGCCTCGCGCGGCAGGGCAAAGAGAAGTTCCTGATGTTCGGGGAAGCGTTCGACGGTAACGATCAGCTGCTCGGGAGCTTCACGCAGAAGGGCGAGCTCGACAGCGTCTTCTACTTCTCGCAGCACTATCAAGTCTTCCGCGACATCTTCATGTACGCGCACGACGCCGCTGCGCAGCGCGGCACCGATCAGATCGAGAAGCTTTGGGCAGCGCGCGCCACGAACTGGAGCGCCGAGCCACAAGATCAAGGAATCGGCGTCGCGCCCAACAAGATTCCCGTGAACTTCATGGACAACCATGACGTCGCGCGCTTTCTCTTTGCGGCTCTCGGCGACGTAGCGGCGCTCCGCAACGCGCTCACGTTGCTTCTCACCGAAGAAGGCTTGCCCTGCATCTACTACGGGACGGAGCTCGATTTCTCGGGTGGGAACGATCCCGCCAATCGCGAGGTCGTGTGGAATACGGGCTTCCCGACGACCGGCGATACCTTCCGCCACGTCGCCAAGATCCTCGGCGTTCGTAAAGCCTCTCTGGCGCTTCGCCGCGGTAACACGAGCGTTCTCTGGTCGAGCCCGCACGTTGCCGACGAAGAAGACGCGGGCATCATCGCTTACGAGCGTTCTGGCGGGGACGCCGAAGACTCGTACGCGCTCGTCGTCCTCAACACCAACGGCAAGAAGAGCAGCTCGACCTCCAGCGGCGAGAGCGTGATGAAGACGGGCAAAGCCTCGGCGACGCTCGTCGACGTCCTCGATCCGAATCGCGCTTCCTACAAGACGAATGCCGACGGCACGCTGAAGGTCTCCGTCGAAGCGCAGTCGGGCAAGCTTTTGCTCCTCGAGAGCGAAGCTTCAGAGCTCGGGTTCTAACGAAGCCTCGGCCTCGGTGCGCCGACTCGTTTTGACCTTTTGAGGAGGTGAGGGATGGAAGCGGAAAAGATCACGACGACGCTTCGTGAGGATCTTACGGAGCTCCTTGATGCGCCGCGCGAGCTGTGGATCATCTACGGGGCGACCTTCTTCGAGTATCTCGGGATCTTCTCGCTCCTGCCCACATTGACGCTGTGGCTCTCGCAAGATTTCGGATTCTCGGACGAGCGGGCGGGGTGGTGGGCTGCGGCATTCTCGACGGTGCTCACATTGCTCGTCTTCTTGATCGGCGCGGTTGCCGACTTCATCGGCGTGCGACGGACGCTCCTGCTCGGCTTTGCGATCGCCGCCGCGACGCGCCTCTTCATGGCGTCGACGACGACATCCACCTGGGCCCTGATCTCTCTTTTTTCGTTCGCACTTGCCTATGCCTCGATTAGCCCGGTCTTACAGACGGCTGTCCAGCGGGTATCGACGCCGCGCACGCGAAGTTTTGCATTTTCGCTCTGGTACGTGAGCTTCAACATTGCCGGCGTCTTCGCGGGACAGATTATCGATCTCAGCAGTGCCCCTTTCGTAGAGCCGGGGGGCAAAAAGCTCATCCACCGCATCATTGAGCTTCCGCTGCTGGGCCCTACCGAGCTCTCGGCGCACCGTGTGATTCTCGCGCTCGGCTCCTTTTTTGCGGCCTGCGCCTTCGTCACGATCTTGTTCTTGCGCAAAGACTTCGAGCACCGCGGAACCGAGCGGCAAGGAACGAGCGAGCTGCTCGTGACTGAGAAGAAGCCGAATCCATTCGTGGCGCTCCGCGAGGTGTTCGGTGATGCCACCTTTTGGCGATTCATCTTGATGATGTGCCTCATCTCGCTCGTCCGCATGATGTTCCAGCACATGCACTTCACATGGCCGAAGTACGTCACGCGCGAGCTCGGCGAAGATTTCAAAATCGGAACCGTTTGGTCGATCAACGCGTTTCTGATCATCTTCCTGGCGCCGCTAGGAACGGCGCTCACGCGTGGAAGGAGGCCGCTCGACGTGTTGCTCGTTGGAGCCTTTATCTCTTCGCTTTCACCATTCATCCTGTGTCTTGGATCGGCATTGCCCTACCAAATCGCCATGATCCTGGTGCTTACGGTCGGCGAAGCCCTGTGGTCGCCGAGGCTCTACGAGTACAACGTCTCGATTGCGCCGCGCGGGAGAGAGTCGACGTACGTGAGTCTGGCGCAGCTTCCTTGGTTCATGGCGAAGTTCTTCGTGGGGCCGACTTCCGGGATTCTGTTGACTGCTTTTTGTCCTGCTGAAGGGGCGCGCCGCTCGGCCATTCTCTGGGCAATCATCGGTCTTTCGACAATGCTCGGGCCGGTCGGAATCTTCGCGCTGCGCGGCTGGCTGACGAAGAAGCGCGAGGTCGCCGAGCCCACGTGAGCCCTCGCACCAGGGCCAGTCTGTGGACACATGTTACGCTGAGATCGGGAGCGAAGCCGCCAAGCGCCGCGCGACCTACGAGGATCTCAGGCAGAGTGGAGCTCGCGATCTCGCTTCGCGATCGCTTCGAGCCTCTTCTCGCGCGCCTTCTTCGCTTCCTTCTCTCCCGTGGCCGGCATGTCGAAGGGCGGCTGTCCTGCCTTCGCGCGCTGATCGGCGAGCAAAAAGGCGATCTTCTTGCGCTGGAGCATTCGCACCATCAGGGCGCGACGTAGCTTCGCATCGAGCATGAAGACGCCGAGGAAGACCGTGAGCACACCTTGTCCGGGAAGAAACAACAGCACGATGCCGACGCCGATGACGGCGATGCCGAGCACGTTTCGGATCACGCTGACGACTAAGGAGCCCTTTTTGTCTTCACGGACGAAATAGTCGGTCGGCAGGGTGCGCATCGAGCGGCGGAAGAGAAAGTAGCCAGCGACGGCGAACACGACGCTGAAGAGGCCGCAAAAGATCAGGCTTCGCATCCTTGAATTCGATGCAAGGCGCGGGCCGTCCGCCCATTGGGGCTGAAAGCCGGGTCTACGGGGCCCAAATGACGCACCGTCTGCGGGCATGCACGTGGCACTGATTCGCGGGTGTGGCGTCCTTGTTCAGCGTTTGAACCAGTCGCGCGTCCAGGCGAGCGGCCGTCGCAGCAAGAATGCGATCGTCGCGAAGGTGACGATCGCACCGAAAATGAATTTCCAGTCGCGATACCGGAGCGTGACCTCCGAAGTGCCCGCGGGCAGATCGACCGCGAGCAAGCCGTCGTGAGAGTGCACGGTCCCGACGTTCGCTCCGAACTGCGGTGCGAAGTTTTGATTCACTAGGACGGTCGCCGGGCGTGCGAGCTGCGCGCGAAAGCGAATGCTGTGCGGGGTCCAGCCGAGCTCCTCGATGTGGCCGGCTTCGTCTTCTAGAAGATATGTTTCGTGCTCGAGGTCACCGCGGAGAAGCGGAGACTGCGCGAACTTCGTCTCTTCGAAGCACTGCAGTGAGCCGCGATTCGCTTCGGGGAAGACGTGCGCGTCCCAGCGGTTGCCGCGGCCTTGATGAAACTCGCGAGCGACGCGCTCTGGACCATCGAAAGCGAAAAGCTGATCGGCGAAGTGATTGTGGGCGACGGTTGGACCCGCGACACGGAAGCCAGCGAGTATAGAGACGCAGATGGTGAGCGCGACCGGCACGAAGACCAGCGCCGTGCGCGCGGGCTTTCCCAGGCGTTGGTAACGACGAATTGCGCCGAGAAATGACATCAAAAGGCGCGCGACGATCGTCGCTAGTACATCCCCCGCGAGCGTGATTGCGCGCGCACCGGCCAGCCCCAAAAACAGCACGACGACGATGTCGTAGCGATCGGGCGCGCGGAGCTGCGAATAGATCGGGAGGCGTTTCAGGAACATGTACGGCGCCGTCGGTTCGAGCTCGCCGAGCGTGAGCGAGAAGAAGACCGCCGCGAGGATGAGTGCGCGATTCAGCGCGCGATCGCGGAAGAGAACGCCGACGATCGCAACGAAGACGAAGAGTGATCCGACATACATGCCGGCATCTGGAATCATCAGGACATTGAAGGCCTTCACGAGCGTCTGCGAGGGATGCTCGCCCACGAGACGCGGATTGCCGACGACGGTTCCGAAGAGCGGAAGGAGTCGCATCGCGCCGAGGAGAACCGAGTACACGCCGACGAGGACGAGAGCGAGGGCGGGCGAAAAAATGCGGCGAAACGGGCGTCCCTGCCATGCGCGCACGATCACTTCGTAGAGCGCCACGAAGGCGAGCGCGAGGACGGTGAAGGGAACGCTGTACGTGCCCCCGGCGGCGAGCATCCAAGCGATCGCCACGGCCGATCCCCAGAGCCAGCGTCGCCGATCGAACCCGCGCTCGAAGAAGTACACCGCGAAGGGAAGGAGAGAAAAGGCGCACATGTTGATCCAACCCGCGAAGACCGCGTTGCTGAACCACTCGAAGGTCGAAAAGCAAACGCCGGCGGTGAGTGCACCAACGATGCCGCTGCCGTGACGCCGCGCGAGCCGGTACATCCCCTCCATTCCGATGAAGAGAAAGAGGAGCACGGCGAGCTTTCGTCCGGCGGCGACTCCAAAGAGCAGACGGAGGACGAAATCAGGCGCGGTCGACACGTCCTGCGGGTTGGCGAGCTCGACGACGCCCCCACAGTAGAACGGGTTCCAAAGGGGGGCCTCGAGGAACCTCAGAATGGAAATACGCGCCGACAATTCGTGGGCGACGAAGTAGTGATCATCGAAGCCGTGCGTCAGCGCGAGCGCTGAGTTGGCGATCATCGACTTTGCATAGACGCTAGCGACGAACGTGTAGACGAAGAGCCGGAGGAAGAAGTTGTCGAACCGGCGTTCGATCGTGAGACGCGCGCGGATGGCGGGAAGGAGACTCATCGGCGCCGCGGGTCGAGTGGAGCGACTTTTGCATCGAGTGGTTGGCCATTGGCACCGGGCCACCTTCGCCGAATGCCTTCGTCGAAGCAGAGATACGCAGTGGGTAGCGTGACGTGGTGGTCGGCCGCAACGCCGCGAACGACGTCGCGCTCGAACGCCGCGCGGTGATCATCTGCGGACCACGGTTCATCGGGGAAGCCGCTCTTTCCTTCTTGGCGGTTCTTCGCTTCGTGCGCGGCGATGGCATCGAAGATGGGACGGCAGTTCTCTTCGGAGAACGCGCGCGCAGATGTCGACGGCAGATCACGCCAGCCCGCGAGGGCAATGGGAACGACCAGCCCACTCAAATAGGTCAGCGAGGCGAGCGGAACGATGAATCCGAGCGCCGTGCGCACGCGACCGACGAGGAGCTTCTTTTGCGCGGCGTCGACCATGTCAGCCTTTCACCCCGCCAGAGGCGAGGCCCTCGATGAGCTGGCGCTGCACGAAATAGAAGAAGGCCATCACGGGAAGACTGACGAAGACCGCGCCTGCAGCGAAGACGCCCCACGCTGCGCTGTGCTCGCCGACGTATCCCTGGAGCACGACCGGGAGCGTAAAGGCCTCTTTTCTCGAGAGGAGCGTCGCAGCGAGCACGAACTCGTTCCATGCGCTCATGAACGCAAAAAGGGCCGTCACGGCGATCTGCGGGCGAGCCACGGGCAAGACGACGCGAACGAACGCGACGAAGCGACTCGCACCGTCGACCATCGCCGCTTCTTCGAGCTCGATGGGGATCGATTCGATCGCTCCGCGAAGCTGGAAGATCGCAAAGGGAACCGATGTCGTCGCGTAGACGAGCACGAGTCCAGCGCGCGAATCGAGAAGGTGTAGCGTCTCGAGTAGTAGGTAGAGGGGCACCGCGCTGGCGACGGCCGGAAACATCTGCGTCGCAAGCAACGTCCGAACGCTGGCGTTCTTTCCTACGAAGCGCATGCGCGCGAGCGCGTATGACGCGGGAAGGGCAACGACGACGGAGACGATTGCCGTTGCGGTCGACACGATGATCGAGTTGCCGAGCTGGCGCAGGAAGAGCGCCACACCGCCCGGTGTGCCTCCGCCCACGAGCAGCTTCATGTTGCCTAGCGACAAGCTATCGGGAATCGGAAGAATCACGGCACGTGCCTGTGAGCTTGTCGGTGAGAGCGCGAGTGTGACGAGCCAGAGCACGGGATACACAGCGAAGATCACCGCGAGGACGAGCAGGAGATGCGAGAGAAGAGATTCGATGCGCTTCATGCACCCTCCGTGAGGACATGCGCCGCGATGGCCGCGCGCGCTTGCGCATCGCGACGACGTTTCCACCAATCGGAGAGCTCGGAGGTCGAGAAAAGCAAGACGAAGATGATGACGGCGTAGGCCGCCGCGTAGCCGATTTGTGCGTCGCGCGTGAACGCCCAGCGATACGCCTCGCTCACGAGAATGTCCGTCGAGCCGTCAGGATCGCCGCCAGAGACGAGAAAGACGACGTTGAACATGTTGAAGGTCCACACGGCGCCGAGAATGACGGAAGGGAGCAACGAGGGCCGAAGGAGTGGAAGTGTGACGCGGAAAAAGCGCTGGGTACGCGTGGCGCCGTCGATCTCGGCAGCTTCGAGAACCTCTTTGGGAATCGACGTGAGCGCGCCCATCGCCACGACCATCATGAACGGAAAGCCGAGCCACACGTTGGTCGTCACGTTCGCGGCGAAGGCCGTCGAGAACTTAGAGAACCAAGACACGGGCTCCACTCCCACCAAGCCGAGAAGCGCATTCACGGCTCCGAATTGCTTCTGGAACATGCCCTTCCAGGTGAGCGCCGTGATGTACGAAGGCGCCGCCCAAGGAAGAATGAGAAGCACGCGATAGAGCGGGCGTGCCGCGAGCTTGGGCTTCGAGAGAATGAGCGCCAGCACGAGACCAATGACGACATGGAAGGCGACGTTGACGACGGTCCAGAGCACCGTCACCGCGAGCGTTCTGTAAAACGAGCCATTTCCGAAGAGGGGTCCGCCACGCGCCGTGAGAATGGAGACGTAGTTCGCGAGGCCGACGTAAACGGGCGCATTGCGCGTGCCCGAGTAGAAAGAAGTGACGGCGCCGACGAGCAAAGGAACGATGACGAGAAAGAAGACCGTCACGGTAGCGACGCCGAGGTAGCGATACGCCTCCTTCGATGCGCGGAGATCGGAGCGGAACGTGGCCGTCTTGGCGCGGCGCACGAGGGCAAAGGCTGCGAGAACGAGCCCGAACGAAAAGACCAGGAAGAGAGGGGTGGGCGACGAGGAAGGCTCGGCCTCCGCTGCCGCATTGCGAAAACGCTCCTCGGCCTCGACGAGCGCGTCGTGCGAAGACGCGTCCCCGCGAAGCACTTTGCGAATGGCTTGATCCGCTGGGACCCACGCTGCACGCATCGCCCCGGATGTCGGCATCGGGATCGCATCCTCAGCGGCGCGGCGGAAAGCCATCGCGACTGCGTCTTGCGTTTCGACGTTACGGAGCGGGAGAATCTGCCGTCCGAGCGAGCTGCGGATTTCGAGGGATGACCTTTCGTGCGCGAGAAAGCGTGCGAGAGAGCGTGCTCCGGGCTTTCCCGCGCCGGACGGGGTGAGCATCGCGGCGTCGACCGTTAGGTAGGGGCGAATGGCGCCGTGCACTTCGTCGAGCGGAGGTAGCGGCTCGATGCGAAGCGGAAACCGTACGTGAAGATCTGCGAGAAGCCACGGCCCCGACATCACCGCAGCGACTTTGCCCGAGGAGAAGAGCTGAGCGACGAGCGCGCCATCGGCGTCGCCGGGGATGTGCCCCTCTTCGGTCCAGCGGTGAACGAGATCGAGAGAGGCCTCGGCCTCTTTTCCGACCATCCCAAAGTCGCCCGTAGACGTCAGCATCTCGCCATGGAACGTGTGCAAGAAAGCGGCGTGCGAGTAAGCGCTCTCCGATTCGTACGCGAAGGGGAAAGTTCCGGCGGGCATCTTCGTCTCGACGAGCGCCGTCAACGTTTTCGGCGTCTCGGGAAGAAGAGAGCGATTGATGTAGAGCGCAAACGATTTTTGCGCCAGCGGTACTCCCAGCACCTTGCCGTCGACCGTGACGGCCTTCAGTGCGGGCTCGGCAAAGTCTTTCGCCTCGCCAAGGGCATCTCCAACAGGAGCGACGAGGCCGAGACGCTCGAACTTGCCGAGGCGATTGTGCACGTCGACGAAGACGTCTGGACCGTGCTCGCGCGGAATTGCCGCTTCGAGCTTGCTCGCATACCCCGCGAAGGGAACGGCGAGCACGTCGACTCCGAGCCCGCTTTCGAGCTCGAAACGATGTACCGCCTCTTCGAGCGCCGTCGCTTCGTCGCCGCGGTAGGCATGCCAAAGAGAAAGGCGTGGAGGCCCTTCATCACACGCGGTCGCGAAGAGTGCAAGGAGAACGAGAGCAACGAGCTTCAGCCCGTGCTCACGCATCGAGCGCGCGCTCCGTCGTCTGATCGAAGAGGTGCACGCGGTCTCCCGAGATCGAGAGGTGCAGGGCGTCGCCAATCTTCGTGATACGCGCGAGGTCTGGCTCGATGCGTGCGATGAACGGCGTGCCGCCCTCGAGCGTGCCGTAGGCGAACGCTTCGCTGCCGAGCGCTTCGATGACGTCCACGTGGAGAGTCGCAAAAGCGTCGGCGGTGCTCTTCGTCACGCGGAGATCGTGCGGGCGCATTCCGAGGATCACGGAAGCTCCCTCTTTCGCGTCGCGAACGCGATCCGAGGAGAGATGCACGGAGAGTCCCTTCGACGTTGCGATCCATGAATTGCCGTCGCGCTTGAGGGCGGCCGAGACGAGATTGATTCGCGGCGAACCGAGGAAGCTCGCCACGAACTTCGTTTGCGGACGTTCGTAGACGTCGAGCGGGGCTCCCTTTTGCTCGACGCGGCCCTTGTTGAGCACCCACAGCGTATCGGCGAGCGTCATCGCCTCCGTCTGATCGTGCGTGACGTAGAGACTCGTCGCTCCGAGCTTCGTATGGAGCTTGCGGATGTCGACGCGAACGTCGGCGCGGAGAGCCGCATCGAGATTCGAGAGCGGCTCGTCGAAGAGGTAGAGATTCGCGCGACGCACGATCGCACGACCCATCGCAACGCGTTGCCGCTGACCACCCGACAGCTCTTTCGGTAGTCGATCGAGGAGGGGAGCGAGGCCGAGCATGTCGCTTGCCTCTTTGATGCGTGCCGCGATCGTCGCGTCGTCCGCTTTTCTCAGGCGCAGACCGAACGCGAGGTTGTCGCGTACGTTGAGGTGCGGGTAGAGCGCGTAGCTCTGGAACACCATCGCGATGTCGCGATCGCGTGGAGGCAGTGACGTAACGTCGCGGCCGGCGA
>JAHFDV010000095.1:0-2543 GCA_023248815.1 Myxococcales bacterium | reverse complement strand
CCGGCGATCGAGATGGCGCCTTCATCGGCGGTCTCTAACCCCGCGACGATGCGGAGCAGCGTGCTCTTCCCACAGCCGCTCGGTCCGACGAGCACCGCGAAATCGCCTTCCGGAATTTCGAGATCGACACCGCGGAGCACTTCGGTCGAACCGAAGCGCTTTCGAACGTTTCGAGCGTCGCAGCGAAGCGCCGGCATGGAGGCGCGTACTCTACACGAAACCTTCTTTTCTTGCGTGTAGAGGCGAGATGGTCGAAGAATTTGCACACATGTCGAAAGTCTTGGACGAACTGGTCGAACAGCTGGCGCTGGAGCCCATCGAAAAGAACCTATTTCGCGGGCAAAGCCAGGATCTCGGCTGGGGGACGGTCTACGGGGGGCAGGTCCTCGGGCAGGCGCTTTCGGCGGCGACGCAGACCGTGGTGAAGGATCGTCACGTTCACTCGTTCAACGCGTACTTCCTTCGCCCGGGCGATGTGTCGAAGCCCATCATCTACGATGTCGATCGCATTCGCGACGGGAGCTCGTTCACCACGCGTCGCGTCGTTGCGATTCAGAACGGCGAGGCGATCTTCAATCTCGCAGCCTCCTTTCAACGCATCGAACCGGGCTTCGAACATCAAGACGAGATGCCCGAGTCACCGGACCCCGAGTTGCTGCCGACCGAGCAAGAGCGGCTGAAGCCATTCGCCGACAAGCTTCCCGAGATGTTGCGGAAGCGCGCGATGGCAGAACGCTCGTTCGAGATGCGCACCATCGAGGCGGACGACGACCCGATTGCGCCATCGCCGATGCCTGCGCAGCGCCGCGTCTGGTTGAAGGCCAATGGCACGCTCGCCGAGGAACCTTCGCTTCACCGATATCTCCTCGCATACATCTCGGACTTCTCGCTTCTCGCGACGGCGCTCCTTCCGCATGGCGTGACCTGGCTCACGCACGGAATGCAGGTCGCGAGTCTCGACCACGTGATGTGGTTTCATCAGCCCTTTCGCGTCGACGAGTGGCTCCTGCACGTCATGGACAGTCCGAAAGCACACGGCGGGCGTGGGCTCGTGCGCGGACGTGTCTTCACGAAAGACGGTCGCCTCGTCGCTTCGACCGCGCAAGAAGGCCTGATCCGCATGCACAAGAAGTAGAGTTCGCCGCGACCCGTTGCCGTGAGGCGCGCCAGAACTATATTGGCGCGATGAAAAAAATCGGGGTGTTCGGCTCGGGCGCGGTGGGGGAATCTCTTTCGAACGGCTTCTTGAAGCACGGCTACTCCGTGATGCGCGGTTCGCGCGATCCGTCGAAGCTGGAAGAGTGGAAGACGAAAGCGGGCGAGCACGCGCGTACGGGCACCTTCGCGGAGACCGCCGCGTTCGGTGAGCTTCTCGTGCTTGCGGTGAAGGGCTCGGCGGCCGTCGAGGTCCTGAATCTTGCGGGCAAAGAGGCGATCGCTGGAAAGACGATCATCGATACGACGAATCCGCTCGCCGACGGTGGGCCGGAAAAAGGCGTGCTGAAGGTCACGACGAATTCGAACGACTCCCTCATGGAGCACATCCAAAAGGCGTTTCCGGAGGCGAACTTCGTGAAGGCGTTTTCTTCGGTCGGCAACGCGGTGATGGTCAATCCGAACTACGGCGGCACGTTGCCCTCGATGTTCATCTGCGGCGACGATGCGAAGGCGAAGTCGGAGGTCACGAAGCACCTCACGGAGTTCGGATGGGAGACCGAGGACATGGGACCCGCGCTCGCCGCACGCGCGATCGAGCCACTATGCATTCTTTGGTGCATTCCCGGATTCGCCGCGAATCAATGGACGCATGCCTTCAAGCTTCTGAAGATGAAGGCGTGAGCAGACTGAAGGCGTAGTCCCTGCCAACGCGAAACCTCGCCAGGCGCATGGTTTCGCGACGAGCCACCGGCGACGTTTTCGGCCTCGATCCCGCGCGCGCAGCTTCGCAGCTCGACCCGATCGACGCGCTGCGCTACGAATAGCGTCCAGCGATGCCGGCGAAGGAAAACAAGGCTCCGCGCCCGCAAGGATTGCGTCGCATTCTCGCGCTGGCGCGCCCTGAAGTCGCTTCGATCGTCGTCGGCTCCTTCTTCCTCGTCATCGCCAGCAGCGCGGGTCTCGTCTTTCCGCAGGGCATTCGTTACGTGATCGACACCGCGATCAACGACAGCGACGGCGCGAAGATCGATCGCGCTGCGCTCATCCTGATGGCGGTGTTCTTCGCGCAGAGCATCGCCGCGGCCATCCGCTACAACATCTTCACACGGGTCGGAGAGCGCGTGGTCGCACGGCTCCGCGAGCAACTTTTTGCGAGTCTCATGTCGCAGGAAATAGCTTTTTTCGACGCGCAAAAGACTGGGGAGCTCACGAATCGGCTCTCCGCAGACACGACCGTGCTTCAGAACAGTGTGTCGGTGAACATCTCGATGGCGCTCCGGAACTTCGTGTCGGCAATCGGCGGCGTCGCGCTCCTGCTCTATACCTCGCCCCGCTTGACGCTCTTGATGCTGCTCATCGTCCCCGTCGTCGCGGTGTCGGCCGTC
>JAHFDV010000094.1 GCA_023248815.1 Myxococcales bacterium | reverse complement strand
CTTCGCTCACTCCCACGCTTCGCTCACTCCCACGCTTCGCTCACTCCCACGCTTCGCTCATCACACGCTTCGCTCACTCACACACTACGCACGGCCCGTCGCGCCGGCGACCCGTCGCGCGGAAGCGCGACCAGCAACGGATGAAGCGGTAAGCAAAAGACGCCCGCTTCGCAGTGTTAACGAAGCGAATCGTTTCACCCTCGCCAAGCCGAGGGGTGAAACGATTCGCGCTACACCAAGAAGTCTTTGTCTTTGAGCTTCTTCGGAATGTACTCGTCCGTGATGAACGAGATGTATTTCGTGAGCAAGGCGTCGACTTCCATCTTGAAGCCGTTCTTGAGCGTCTCGTCGATTTCCTTCTGCCACTGCTTCGCCGCGAACCACGGATACTTCTTCATCTGCTCCGCGCGCGCGATGTCTTCTTTCGTGAGCTTGATCTGCACTTCGCGCGTCAGGCTGTACTTCTTGTAATCGAACGCGCTCATGCCCATGAAGCGCACGCCGGGAACGGCCATTCGCATCGATTCGTAGGCAAGGTTGATCGAGCCCTGCTTGAGAACCGAATAGATGTAGAGCCCCCAGGGATCGTTATCGACGAGGATGTAGATCGGCACCTTGAGCTCGGTGGCGAGACGCTGCAGAAGGCGACGCGCACCGCGAGCGGCTTGGCCTTCGCTCGTCATGAGCACGCACTTGTGCTTCTCCCAGAAGCGGTCCTCGTTGAGGCGGTGCCACACGGCTTGTTTCTCGACGACGAGCACGAACTCGGCCTTGCTCCGGACGAACTTCAGCTGATCGGGCTCGCAGATACTGGGGATGCCCCAACCGCCACGTCCCATCTTCGTGAGGTCGATTTCGTCCCCAGCGTCATTGACGGTGAGATTGCCGACGACGAGGCCGCGCTTGTTGGCGAAGAGGTGGAGCTCTTCGCGAAGCGCGTCGATCGTCACTTCGAGATCTTCGATGATGGGATCGCTCTCGCTCTGATCTTCGAAGGTGTTTTCGTCCGTTCCGCGAAGCGTGTGCTTCGTCATGTAGAACATCTGACGAATCGAGATCGTCTTGCCCTCGTGAATCAACGTCTTTGCGCCGTTCGCAACGAGGAACGTCTGCATGAACTTTCGCGCCATGTTCGTGTTGAAGAACTCGCGACCTTGCATCTTGTCGCCGAGCTCGATGATTCGCTTCTTCTCGTTGAAGGCGACGTTCGAGAGCGCGCGCGTGCGAATATTGACCGTGGGATTGAGGCCCTTTTCGACGGCCTTCAGCGTGTCGGTCGCGAGCTTCTCGATCTTCGACAACGTCTTTTCGTCGGTGTCGTTCGGCTTCTTCTTGGGGGTGGTCGTCGTCGGTTTCGCCATGGGCTTCTTCTTTCGCGGAGGCTTCGAGGTGTGGCTTTGAGAGCGGCGTTCAGGCCGCGGCGCGCTTCTTGGCCTTCTTCTTCACTGGCGCTTTTGCCTTGTCGCTCTCTTCGACGACGTCCTTATTTGCAGCGGCTTTCTTTCCTTTGCCTGCGGCTGGCGCTTCCGCTTTCGGTTGCTTCATCGAAGGCGGCGGCGCCGAATCACCTTGCGGCGCGGGCGGCGGTGTCGAGTTGCCGGGCGGCGGCTCTTCCGTCGTCTCTTCCTTCTTCATCTTCACGAAGTTGGGGAGCGTATTTTGGAAGCTCTTTGCGATGCCCTCTGCAGGCTTACCGAGGATCGTTCCCATCGCCGCCGCGACCTCTGGAATGTACCGCTGGAAGAGCGAGAGACGTTTGGCTTCGTCCGCGAGGCGCGCACGACCACGGAGGTGGATGCCGAGCTTTCGTCCACACTCTTGCACCGCGAGCTTCATCTCGCGCATGAGCTCGTCGTAATGCGCGACGGCTTCCTTCGCTTCGCTCGTGAACGGAACCCACACGCTCGCTAGGTGGACGACGATCGCAAGCGGCCCGACGGGCAACCCACCCTTCGGCTGCTGGAGCTCGTACGAACGCCAGTTGGTCTGATAGACCGACTCACTGATCGCACACGCTTTCGGCTGGTATTGCAGCGGAACACGGTTCGCGAAGCGCAGAATCTCCGCGGTCTCGTCGACGGGCAACTCGCCGCCGTACGCGAGTCCCACTTCGACGACGAAGGGGTTGCCGCGATAGACGGAAGGCGGACGCGTCGTCGAGATGTAGTACTCGGCGTGAAAGCGACGCTTCAAACCTTCGATCAAGAGCTCTTCGCCAATCGGAACGACGCAGGTCGCAGGCGGCGCCATCACGCGCACCTGAGCCATCGCCTTGTGGAGGCGCTCGGCGTCGTCGCCCATCACCTTGTTCGCCTTCGTGCGCGGGCTGATCTTTGCGATCTGGCACATCTCCGCCGCGAGCGCGGAGGACACGCGCGAGAACGAGTCGACAAGAATGCTCTGCACCGTCTCGCTGTCTGGCGAATCTTGGAGCAGGCTGAGGAGCATGCCGAGCTCGATCCCGTGCGGGTGAGGTTTGATCTCGATGGCCTCGCGCGGAAGCTCGTTGGCGACGCGCGGATAGACGACGCGCTCACCCTTCGGCGGATCATAGGTCAGCCCGAGGTGCGGATTCGCGACGACGGTCTGCTCGAGATACGCGTCGACGCCCGTGCGCCCGCCGCGATACGCCGCTGCGAGCTCGAGCGTGATGCGCGTGCCGTGGTCCGGCTCCCAGTCGATGGTCTCTTCTTTGACGACGTCCGGCTGATTGCGCTTCGTATCGAGTCGCAGATCGATTTTGACCGCTTGCCGGCCTTTGGCCGTCTTCGAGGTGATGAGGATCGGCTTTCCCGTGGTGAGCTGCGCATAGAGGCCCGCGGCGCTGATGCCGATACCCTGCTGACCGCGCGATTGCTTCAAGCGGTGAAACTTCGAGCCGTAGAGCAGCTTCGCGAAGATCTTCGGGATCTGAACTTTGACGATGCCAGGGCCGTTGTCCTGGATCGTGACGCGATAGCGCCCTTCCTGCGTCTCTTTGATGTCGACGAGGAGCTCGGGAAGAATGCCGGCTTCCTCACAGGCGTCGAGCGAGTTGTCGACCGCTTCCTTCACCGTAGTGAGCAGCGCTTTGTGGGGATTGTCGAAGCCGAGGAGGTGGCGATTCTTCGTGAAGAACTCGCTGACGGAAATCTCACGCTGACGCGTGGCCATCGTTTCGGCCGTGGACCTTCGGGCGGGTGCTTTTTCGCTCACGTTTCTGCCGGTATCAGTCCGGATGAACAGATGTCAAGCTTCCCCGTCCCTCCCGCTGGGTCTCGGTCGCCCGATTTCGTCCCGCTGTCGTCGTCTGCGACGGGGCCCCGATAAGGTTCTGCCGACGCCGGGTGTGAGGCGTTTCTAGAGGGAAAATGCGTCTCTTCGAGTGAAGCGAACTGAGTATGCTCCCGCGACCCAAATGGCTGAATCCGCAAACGACAACCGATCTCTCCTCGAGCGCGCGCTCACCATCGTCACGGAGGTCAAAGCCGGCGAGGGAGTGACGGCGATTCTCCTCACGGTAAACGTGTTTCTTTTGCTGACGGCCTACTACGTCATCAAACCCGTCCGCGAAGGGCTCATTCTCGCGATGGAGCACGGAGCCGAGAAGAAGAGCTACGTCTCTGCGGCGATCGCGATCACGCTCCTTTTCGCGGTGCCCGCCTACAGCAAGGTCAAAGACAACGTCGCCAAGAACAAGTTGGTGGTCGGCCTCACGCTCTTCTTTGCGTCCCACCTCGTGCTCTTCTGGGTGCTCTCGCACACGCATCTCCGCAACGAGCTCGGCCTCGTGTTCTTCACGTGGGTCGGCGTGTTCAACATGATGGTCGTGGCGCAATTCTGGGGTTTTGCGAACGATCTCTACACGGACGACCAGGGCAAGCGCCTCTTCGCGATCGTCGGAATTGGCGCGTCCCTCGGAAGTGCCGTCGGTGCGTACATCACCAAGTTCCTCAAGAACACGATCCAGCTCGGTGTCTTCGAGCTCTTGCTCGTTGCGGCTGGCCTCCTCGCGCTCTCGGCGTTCCTCTCGCAGACCGTCCACGTCCGCGAAGTGCGCATCAAGGAAGAGAATGCGAAGCTAAAAGAGAAGAAGGAAGCCGAAGCGGCAGCGAAAAAGGCTGCGGAAGAAAAGGCGGCTGCGCACCCCCAAAACGGCTTTTCGCTCGTTCTGCGAAACCGCTACCTCCTGCTTCTCGCGCTCTTTTCGTTCGTCTTCACGATCGTCGACACGAACGGCGAATACATCCTCTCGACGCTCGCGGAAGAGGCCTCGAAGGCCGCCGCCATCGAGCAGCACATCGCCCCCGCAGACATGAATCACTTCAGCGAGGGATTCATCGCGAGCTTCTACGGAAGCTTCTACCTCTGGGTGAACATCATCGGCCTCACCATTCAGACGTTCCTCGTCTCACGCATCGTGAAGCTCGGTGGGCTCAAGGTCGCCTTCTTCATCTACCCCGTCATCGCCCTCGGCTCTTCGATCAACAACGTCGTCACCCCGGGCCTTCTCGGAGTCAACCGGCTCGACGCGTATCGCCCAACGAAGACGGCTGAAAACGCGACCGACTACTCGCTCAACAACACCGTCCGCAACATGCTCTGGCTGCCGACGACGAGCGAGATGAAATACAAGGCGAAGCAGGCCGTCGACACGTTCTTCGTGCGCATGGGCGACGTCACGTCTGCCGCGATGGTGTTTCTCTTCGCCAACCGCCTCGCCTGGCCTGCGTATCGCTTTTCGATCATCAACATCGGGCTCGTCGTCATCTGGATCTTCATCGCCATCGGCATCGTCAGAGACAACGCGCGTCTCACGAAGGAGCACCAGGGGAAGAAAGACGCCGAGGCGAAAGAAGAGGCTGACCGCGCTTCCAAGGAGAAGCCGGACGACGCTCCCGCGGCGACCTGAGCCTTCGCGCTACGGTTGAAGGGACGTTCGCTGCACGTCTTGCAAAAAAGACCGGTAGTGCAGGGCCGTCTCGTGGGGCGCTTCCATCATCGGGAGGTGTCCCACGCCTTGCAGCACGACGGCGCGTGAGCGCGGGATCTGTTGAAAGATGGGCAGGCACGAGCGATCGATGATCCCGTCTTCGTCGCCCCAGAGGATGAACGTGGGCACGTCGATCGAAGCGAGCGCCGGCTCGAGCTTGTTCCACTGCGCGTAGTAGTCGCCGAACCAGCGCTCGATCAGCGCGGCCCTCGGCCCTTCCCGCGCGATGATCGCGTCCTCGACGAGCGAGATCCCGCGAGGCACACGCTTGAACAGCAACGTGTAAAAGCGCGCGAGATCCTCGGTGGTCCGCATCGCAAAGACGATCTTGCCGTCCTCGATCATCTTTCCGCCACGACTCAGCTGCGGCATGTCCACGCCGGATGGGCAGAGAAGCGCGAGCGACGCCACGCGATCTTTTTTCAACTTCCAAGCGGCGAAAGCGGCGACGTGGCCGCCCATGGAATTACCGAGCAGGTGAACGCGCTGGAGCTCGAGAGCGTCGAGAAATTGCGTGACGATCTCGCTTTGCGCCTCGACCGTGGCGGGGGAGTCGTGAGGAAGTGCCTCTCCGAATGGGGGAAGATCGGGAATTAGGACGCGGTAAGATCGAGAGAGGTACTTGGCGATCGCATAGAAGTTGGTGCGGTCTCCAGCGAAGCCGTGCAAGAGCAAGATGGTTTCGGTTCCCCGCTCGCTGTCCGCGTAGGGAATCGTCGCGCCACCGATCGTGATCGTCTTCTCGACGAGCCTCGCCTCTTTTCTCTGGCGCGCGTGAAGTCCTGCGATGAGGCCGCGACCAATCCGTTCGCGCACGGAAAGTGGAAGTCGCTTGTAGAGCATCCTTCCTTCCCTAAGGGATGCAGGTCGCTCGGATCAACTCCGATCAGCGCGAGCTCTCATTCTCGAATGGCGACGCATTTCATAACCGAAAGGTACGTCTGTCGGGCATCATCTCGCGCACTTCCTCGATGCTCAAAAATCCCCTCATCGTGCTCTCCGTTCTCACGGGGCTGAACCTCTTCAACTATCTCGACCGCATGGTCGTCTCGGCCGTTTTGAAGCCGATGAGCGAAGAACTGAATCTCACGGGCTTTCAAGCCGGGTTCCTCTCGACGGCGTTCCTACTCGGATATTTCACGACGAGCCCGATCTTCGGGTGGGCGGCAGATCGCGGCAATCGCACGAAGCTCATTGCCGTCGGCGTAGTCATCTGGAGCCTCGCCACCATCGGAAGTGGGCTCGCGAAAGGTGCCGGCTCGCTCATCTTCGCGCGCGTCCTCGTGGGTCTCGGCGAGGCGAGCTACGCGACGATCGCACCGACGATGATCGACGACATCTCGCCTCCCGAGAAAAAAGGGCGTTGGCTCGCGATCTTCTTCACGGCAGCGCCCGTCGGAAGCGCGCTTGGTTATGTGCTCGGCGGCACGATCTCGCATCACCATGGTTGGCGTGCGGCGTACTTCGTCGCGGGCGCGCCCGGCCTCCTCTTGGCGCTCGCCTCGCTCTTCCTCGCCGACCCTCCGCGCAAAACGAGCGAAAAGACGCTCTCGGTTTTGCAGACGGCTCGGGTCGTCGTGCGCTTCCCCACGTTCCTCTATCCCGCGCTCGGTTACGCGGCTTACACGTTTGCGCTCGCGGGACTCGCATTCTGGGGCCCGAGCTATATCGGTGCGACCTATCACGTAGACGAGAAGCAGGCGAACCTCCCCTTCGGAATCGCAACGGTCGTCGCGGGCATCATCGGGTCGCTCATCGGTGGAGCGCTCGGTGATCGCGCGCGCAAGAAAGCCGAGCTCAGCGAAGGTCAGACTGGAGTCGAAGCGCAGCCGTCTCGCCTCGATTCCGACCCCAATTCCGAGATCAAACCACGCGAGGTCGCGGCGTATCTAAAGGTGTGCGCCACCTCGACCTTGATCGCCCTGCCCGCGCTCTTGGCCTGCCTCTACGCGAAGACGTTGTGGCAATTCATCGGATTTGCCGCTCTCGCCCAGGTGGCTCTCTTCATGTCGACGTCGCCCATCAACGCAGCCACGTTGCGCGGCGTTCCTGCCGACAAGCGTGCGAGCGCGATGGCGCTCCTGATTTTCGCGATTCACCTTCTCGGTGATCTCTGGTCGCCGCCGCTCGTCGGGTTCATCAAAGATCAAACGTCGTTCCGCAACGGAATGCTGGCTCTCCCCATCGGATTCGCCGTCGCTGGCGCGATCTGGTGGTTCGGCGCCAAGACCATTCTCCGTCCGAGGACTGCGTGAGTGACATCGAGCGCATCCGCGTCGAAGCCTTCGCGATCAGCGGCACCGTCGCGCTACCCAAGCTCGCGAAGATCTTTCCCGACGCGAAGGTCACGAAGACCGAGCTCGTTTTGCAGCTCGAAGAGAACTCATGGATGGTCGTCCACGACTTCGGCGCCATCGTCTTTTTCAACGTCGAAGAGACGACGAAGAAAAAGAGCATCGACTCACTTCGCCAAGTCACTGGCGAAACGCGCGAGCTCGTCTCGGAAGAGTTCTACATGCGCGTCTACGGCGCAGCCCGTCCTTCGGTCCTCTTCGATCACATCGACATCCCCGAGCTGACGCGTCCCATCGTCGAGCTCGTCGCGCTCGTCATTGGCCAGTCCGTTGCGCTCGAATATTACGAGGAAGACGTCGATCGCATCTTGGGCGAGATCGACCGATTCTCGCTGCAGCTCGAGCAACGCGGCCGCATGGTTGGCGCCGCCAAAGAGCTTTTGAAGTTCGTCGGACGCGCCAACGTCGTTCGCAATCGCGCGGTCTATACGATTGCACTCCTCGATTCGCCGCTCCTCGTGTGGAACGACGAATCGCTCGACAAGATGCACACGCGCCTCCGGGGAACGTTTGCGATCCGCGATCGTTACGAAGCGCTTGAACAAAAGCTCCGCGTGATTCGCGACAGCCTCGAGCTCTTCGTGGACCTCGCCCAAGAACGCCGCAGCTTCTGGCTCGAAGTGAGCGTCATCGGGCTCATCGCCTTCGAGATCCTCATCGCCTTGATAGGCAAGCACTAGGCGGGCGAGCGAATCGCCGCTCCGACGGGCGAGAGCGGACGATTCGCTCTCGCTACGCCGCCGTTTGCTTCCGATCCCTGCGTTGTTTGAGCGAACGTTCGTTCGCCGGGTCGGCAAGCATTAGGCGAGCGAGCGAATCGCCGCCCCCCTCCCCCTTTTTCCAACAAATCGACCGGAGGTTGGGAAGCTATCTCCGCGTACGTCTGTTGGTAACTCCTTGCCCTCAAAGGGCGTTCGTTTGGACGCCGAATCGCAAGCAAATTCGTCGGCTTACCGAGACAAAGACGCGTTGACCCTGGAGGGGGGGTGGGATACGGGAGAGAGTCCCTTCGCCCCGGCCCCATGGAATGACTCGACTTGCAGCCGCACTCACGACGCTTTACGCGCTCGGCTCGTCGATGCTTGGCAAGGAAACGTGGCGTAAAAACCAGCGTGGAATGAAGTCGGGCCTCTTCGCTGCGCTCGCGTTCCTCCTCGTGCTCTCGTGCTCCGTGCGGGCGCTCGCACAAGACGCTGGGGTTCGCGGCGGCGCAAAAAACGTCGACGCAGGCGCTCCTAATTCGCAGCCCGTGTCCACGAACGACGCCGGTGCGCCGCCGCCTCAACCAGGGGCGATCGACGACGAACCGTCGGTCCGCCTTCCCGCGACCGATGCCGAGCGCGCCGAAGGTCAGCCGATCCTTGCGATCGACGTCTCTGGAAATCGCCGCGTCGCGGCCGATGACGTGACCGCTTACTTGAAGTTGAAGAAGGGCGCTGCGTTCAACGCCGCAATGCTCGCGACCGACGTTCGCGCTCTCTGGGAAGGCGCCGGATTCTTCGACGACATCAAGGTCGACCTCTTGCGCACGGATCAAGGCGTGCGTCTCCGCTTCCTCGTGCACGAGCGCCCCAACGTGAAGGCGATCGAATTCGAAGGAAACGACGAGCTCGACAACGAGAAGCTCACCGAGATCATCGAGAGCAAGGCGAACGCGATTCTCAGCGTGCCCGGCGTCCGCCGCAGCGTGCAGAAGATCAAAGATGCCTACGCCGAGAAGGGCTACTTCCTCGCCGAGGTCGACTACTCGCTCGTTCCCGAGCGCGACAACGAAGTCACCGTGAAGTTCAAAGTGACCGAGCATCAGGCGGTCACGGTTCGTCGCATCAACTTCATCGGCAACGCGCACATCACCGAGACCGAGCTCCGTGAATCGATGCAGACGGGCCAGAGCTCGTTCTTCTCGTTCGGCTCTGGCGGCTCGTATCGCCAGGACGTCTTCGAGCGCGACATGCTGCTCTTGTCGGGCCTCTATTACGACCGCGGTTATCTCGCCGTCCAAATCGGCACGCCGCGCGTCATGCTCACTCCCGACCGCGAAGGACTCGAGCTCACGGTCACGATCCACGAAGGCCCGCGCTTCAAGATTCGCCAGCTCAAGGTCTTCGAAGAAGACAAAGACGGCAAAGAGGTCGAGCCGCTCGGTTCACGGCGCGCGCTTCGCGAGATGGTCAAAGCGAAGAGCAGCGATTTCTTCAATCGCGCCGAAGTGCTGAAAGATCTGCAATCCGTTCGCACGCTCTATCGCGACGCCGGCTACTATAGCGTCGAAGCCGAGCCCGACGTCCGCATCGACACGCCGAATGCCCAGGTCGACATCATCATTCCGATTCATCGCGGCGTGATCACCAAGGTCGAACGCATCGAGGTGAAGGGCAATTCGAAGACGCGTGACCGAGTCTTCCGTCGCGAGATGGAGATCGAGGAAGGCCAGCTCTATTCGGAGACGCGCGTCGAGACGTCGAAGCGTCGCATTCAAGCGCTCGGCTATTTCGAGCGCGTGGACGTCAACACCGAGATCGGCTCGGCGCCCGACAAGGTCGTCATCTACTTCGAAGTCGGCGAGCGCCCGACGGGAACGTTCCAGGTCGGCGCAGGCTTCTCTTCCGTCGAACAGTTCATTCTCACGGCGCAGGTTCAGCAGGCCAATCTCTTCGGCAACGGCCAGTCGCTCGCATTGAACCTTCAAGCCAGCGGGCTTCGTCAGATCGCAAGCTTGCGCTTCTTCGAACCGTACTTCCTCGACTCGGACTGGTCGTCGTCGACCGAGCTCTACAATCAGGTCTATGTCTTTCCGGACTTCCAGCGAAGCTCCGTCGGCGGTTCGCTCACGTTCGGCTACGCGCTGATTCAGCCTTGGCTCCGTCTCTCGCTGACGGGCACGGCCGAGCACAACGACGTCTCGACGGCGAGCGGCACCTCCTTCTTGTCGGCCTCGGGTACGGGCGTGAACTTCTTCCGCCGCCTTCCCCTCGCGAACCTCTTCAACTCCGGCCGAACGATTTCTGTTCGCCCCACGCTCGTCTTCGACACACGTGACAACCGCCTCTATCCGACGTCGGGCGTCTATCTGCAGCTCGCGAGCGAGTTCGCCAACGAAGCCATCGGTAGCCAAATCGAGTTCCTGAAGAACACCTTCACGGGTCGCTTCTACTATCAACTCGGCGGAACCGTTCCGGGCCAGCCTGGCTCCGGCTTCGTCTTCAAGACGAATACGAACATCGGACTCATCACGAGCCCGTCGCCCTCGGGGGTTCCCATCTTCCAGCGCTTCTTCTTGGGCGGCATCCTCGACATGCGCGGCTATCGCCTTCGCACGCTCGGTCCGCGTTTGCCGCTGAGCCAGTCGCTCGACGTCAATGCGCCGCCGGTGCAGAACGGCTCGACGATCGGCGGCAATCTCCAGGCCTATACGAACTTCGAGTTCGAGTTCCCCATCGTCGACAAGGTCGGCATTCGCGGCGTCACCTTCTTCGACGTCGGCAACGCGTGGAACACCGAAAGCCAGTACTGCAACGAGACGCCCGCTCCGAGCTTCCCCGCCGTCGTGCGTCCTTGCTTCGACGCTTCGAGTCTCTTGAAGCTCCGCACCTCGGCCGGCTTCGGTCTGCGCTGGTTCTCGCCGCTCGGCCCGCTCCGCTTCGAATACGGCATCCCGTTGAAGCCGCTCGCCTACGAAGAAAAGGGCGTCTTCGAGTTCACCATCGGCAACTTCTTCTAAGCGCGGCACCTTGCCTCGGCCCCACTTGGGTGAGGGCCGACGCGGTGCCACTCCTAGCGTCGAAGTTTGTCCGCTGATGGCTCCTTTTGCTGGTTCGCTTGCGCGAACGGGGCGGTACGCGCGTGACCATCTTTGATTGGCACGCGGATGTAGGTCACCGTTTGCGGTCGCGCAATTCGCTTTTCTCGCTTCGATGAACGTTGCCCGGACATGAAGAGTCTGGAGGCACTTCATGCGCACATGGTTCGTCGTTGGCTCAGCGATCTTCTTGTTTTCGATGGTGACGGGCGGATGCTCGGCGGGTTCCGGTGACAACAGCGCTCCGGCGGGAAGCAAGAGCGATCCGGAAGGTAGGTCTTGCGGCCTTGCTCTCTTTCCGAGCGGTTACAGTCCGAGCTGTCAGAGCACGCTTGATTCTGCGTGCTGCGTTGAAGAGAGGGCATGCGCAAACGATTCAGACTGCGCGAACTTGGTTGCCTGCATCAATGAATGCCCGACTCCAAGGAAGGACGCATGCATCAATGCGTGCGCCAACGGTCTCTACGCTGCCGGCTTCACCGAGTTGGATGCTCTCGCGACATGCTCCAAGGGCCCTGCTAACGCACCGCCAGCCGGGGTCGATTGCGGGTGGCCGTGAGCGTGCGAGGATGCCTCGAAAATCCTCATCATTTGAGGAGCTTTCCAGATGTGAAAAACACTCAAAAATAAGCGGTTTGGGCTCCTCGAAATGCCTGTTCGGATGTATGGTGCCGCACCTCGAATTTGAGGCTGTTCACAGCCTCATTCTTCGCGGCTTTGCAGGCACTGGAGCTTCATGACCGAGATCATCAATTCGCACAAACTGCCCGTCTCTCTCCAAGAAGAGATGCGCACGAGCTACCTCGACTACGCGATGAGCGTCATCATCGGCCGCGCCATCCCGGACGCGCGCGATGGCTTGAAGCCGGTTCACCGCCGCATTCTCTTCTCGATGAGCGAGCAGCGCCTGCTCCCCGGCGGCGCGCATCGCAAGAGCGCCACGGTCGTCGGAGACGTGCTCGGTAAGTATCACCCGCACGGTGACGCCAGCGTCTACGACGCGATGGTTCGCCTCGCGCAAGACTTCTCGCTTCGCTACTTGCTCGTCGATGGTCAAGGAAACTTCGGCTCGATCGACGGAGACCCGGCCGCTGCCTATCGTTATACGGAAGCGCGTCTCACGAAGCTCGCCGTCGAGCTCCTCAACGACCTCGACAAAGAAGCCGTCGACTTCGCCTCCAACTTCGACGACAGCCGCGAAGAGCCGACCGTCATGCCGGCGCGCTTTCCCAACCTGCTCGTCAACGGCTCGAGCGGCATCGCCGTCGGTATGGCGACGAACATTCCGCCGCACAATCTCGGCGAAATCATCGACGCGACGATTCACATCATTCGCAACGCGGACGCGACGCTCGAAGACGTGATGCGCATGATCCCCGGCCCCGACTTCCCGACGGGCGGTCTCATTTACGGACGCGGCGGCATCGAAGCCTCGCAGCGTACGGGTCGCGGCTCGATCATCATGCGTGCGCGCATCAATGTCGAAAAGATTCCGGGCAAGGGCGAGCGCGAACAGATCGTCGTCACCGAGATGCCGTATCAGGTCAACAAAGCTCGCGTGGCGGCTCGCATCGGCGAGCTCGTGCGTGAAAAGAAGATCGAAGGCATCAGCGAGGTCCGCGACGAGTCGGATCGCGAAGGCATTCGTCTCTGCGTCGACCTCAAAAAAGACGTGATGCCGCAGGTCATCATCAATCAGCTCTACCGAATGACCGATCTCCAATCGAGCTTCGGCGTCATCAACCTCGCGATCGTGCGCTCACGACCGATGGTGATGAACCTCAAGCAGACGATCGACATCTTCATCGAGCACCGCCGCGACGTCGTCACGCGTCGCACGCGCTACGAGCTCCGTCAGGCAGAAGCCTCGCGTGAAATCGTCGAAGGTCTCGGCGTGGCCGTCACCGACGTCGATCGCGTCGTCGCGACGATTCGCGCTTCGAAAGACAGCGAAGAAGCGCGCATCAAGCTCATGGCTCTTCCGCTGCACGGTCTCGAGAAGTTCGTCGAGCGCGCGGGACGTCCTGCGAGCGAGATCGAAGAAGCCAAGAAGCGAAAAGAATATTTCCTCTCGGAGCGCCAAGCGAAGGCGATCCTCGAGATGCGCCTCGCGCGCCTCACCGGCCTCGAGATGGAGAAGCTCGCCGACGAGTACGGAAAGCTCTGCGAAGAAATCGCGCGCCTCAAGGCAATTCTCGCGAGCGAGAAGCTTCTCTTCGACGTCATCGTGATGGAGCTCGAAGACATCCGCACGCGCTTCGCCGACAAGCGTCGCACCGAGATCGTGCAGACCGAAGCCGACATCAACGAAGAGGACATGATCCAAGAAGAGGACATGGTCGTCACGATCTCGCATGCCGGTTACATCAAGCGCACGGGCACGAGCACGTACCGCGCGCAGAAGCGCGGCGGCAAAGGCAAGATCGGCATGGAAGCGCGCGAAGAAGACTTCGTGACGCAGCTCTTCGTCGCGTCGACGCACGCCTACGTCTTTTTCTTCACGGACAAAGGCAAGGTCTACGTCAAGAAGGTCTACGAGATCCCGCTGGCAGCACGCACCGCCAAGGGCCGCGCGATCGTCAACTTCGTCGGCATGGACGAGAGTGAGAAAGTCACGGCGATCGTCGAAGTGCCGAAGATCGAGGCTGGTAAGTTCGTGGTCACGCTCACGAAGCGCGGCACAATCAAAAAGACCGAGCTCATCGAGTACGAGAACTTCCGCGAGAAGGGCATCATCGGCGTGAAGATCGAAGAGGGCGACCAGCTTCTCTCCGCAGCCCTTACCGACGGCAAGTGCGAGTTCATCCTCGCGACGAAGCAAGGCATGTCGATTCGCTTCCCCGAAGACCAAGTGCGTCCGATGGGCCGCTCGACCGTCGGCGTGAAGGGCATGGAAGTCGCCGACGACGACTCCGTCGTTGGCTTCCTCGTCACCGATCCGGAACGTCATCACGTGTTGGCGGTTTGCGAGAAGGGTTACGGCAAACGCACCCTGCTCGAAGAATTCCGCAGCCAGAATCGCGGCGGCAAGGGAATCATCTTGATCGACGCGAGCGATCGCAACGGTCCCGTCGTCGATGTCCGTATGGTCAAAGACGGCGACGAAGTCATGCTCATCACGGACAAGGGTCAGACGCTCCGCACACGCACGGGCGAGATCCGCGAGACGGGCCGTAACGCCCAAGGCGTGCGCATCATGACACTCGACGGCGAAGAGCGCGTTGTCGCGATGGAGCGGCTCGCTGAGAGCAGCGCAGAAGAGCCGACCGGAATGAGCGAGCTTCCGCCGGATGGCAGCTCGATTCCGCCAACCTCGATTTCACCGGAAGCGGGCGAATCGAGTGCGGCGGACGAAAATCCGAGCGAGCCCAGCGATCCGAACTGACGAGCGGCGATAGGCGCGTCATGAGGCGAGAGCCGTCATGACGCGCAGGATCCCGTTTTCTGTTGCTTCGCCGACTCGCGAATAGGCGCCACACGTGGAATATTGAGTCGATGAGTGTCCGAGCTCGTTCGATATCGCGAGCGTACCGCCCCGCCACGCTCTTGCTTTCGATTGCGATTTCGGGCTGCTCACTCCTTTTGAGCGATCCCGCCCTCACGGGCAATTCGGGCACGACGGACGGCACCATCGGAAGTGATTCAACGCCCGGCGACGACCCCTCCGTGGAGATCGAGGCCAGCCCGCCTCCCGACGCATCGCTGACGGACGCGTCTTCCGCACCCTTTGCATGCACGGCCACGTTTTGCGATTCGTTCGACGACGGAGCGGGAATCAACTTGAAGGAATGGATCACGTTCACCGGGACTCTCGGAACGATCGAAACGAGCGCGAAGTTTTTCACGTCGCCGCCCAAGGCTCTTCATGCAGTCTTGAAGACCAAGGTCGGCAGCGGCTACAACAGCGCCAACGTGAAGCATACGCTTCCGAGCGTTACTGAATTCTCGGTGAAGCTTCGGGTTCTCGTCACGTCGCGCGATCTCTCTGCCAGC
>JAHFDV010000403.1 GCA_023248815.1 Myxococcales bacterium | reverse complement strand
TAGCGACGTACGCGAGCTGCGCGTCGACCATCGCCGTAAACGGCTTCATGAGCTCCGCGAAGCGGGCTTTGTCGCCCTCGAGCGCGCCGAGCGTGTGCATCAAGGCTTCGATCGTCGAGACGTACTCGTCGTGCGGCTCTTTGCGGATGCGGTAATTGCTCTTTTCATCGGGGCGAAACGCGAGCTTCGGCAGCGCCGCGAGCGTCGGATTTTTGCGGACGAGCTTCTTCGCCTGCCACCACGTTCCGTCGACGACGATGAGCGTGATCGGGCCTTCGGGCGGCTCGGTCGACAGATCGCGCGCATCGTCGCTCGGATAAAGCAGTGCAGCAGGATGCGATGGATCCCCGAGCGCGCGAGCGAGCACCTTCGAATTCTCCCAATCGACGCCCACATGGAGCTCCGAATTCGGAAGGCAAAGGCTCGCCATGTGCGCGGTGCCGATGGGCACGTCGCGTTCGCGTGGATGCTGCAGAATGAAGACGCGGGTCTTCGTGGCGAGCGAAGGAATGTGCGCGCAGTAGCAAACCGTCTTCGGTCTGCGACAACGCATGCAGACCTCACGAAACTCTGGAGTCTCTTCGATCACGCGCGTTTCACGGAAAGAGCTCGCGGCGAGCGCGAAGAGTGACGGCCCTTCCAAACCAGGCGTCGGTCAGGAGGTCCAGCCGTTCGTGCGCGAGAAAGGCGTCGCGCGCCGAGAGAAACAGCGCGAGCCGTTCTTTGGCATTTCCGCGAACGGGCGCCGTCCAAAGGAGCGCAGCGAACTCTGGAAGGAGATCGACCTTGGTCGTGCCGACGCGCGTCCCGCTCGAGGAAGCAGCGACGTCGGAAATCCAATGAGGCGTTCCGAGAAAGAACGGGGCACCTTCGCGCCACTTGTCGAGCAGACGTGTCACTTCCAGGCGATCTCCGCTTCCGGCGACGAAGACGACGTTGTCGAGGCGAAGCGCCCCCACGGTGGCTTCACGTCGGTAAAAGAGGGGCGCCGCGCGCTCTTCGGTCGGGACGATGACGGTCGTAGTGAGGT
Organism: Myxococcales bacterium; assembly: GCA_023248815.1. Lineage (GTDB taxonomy): Bacteria > Myxococcota_A > Polyangia > Polyangiales > Polyangiaceae > JAHFDV01. The sequence continues at coordinate 4,779 of JAHFDV010000403.1, read as the reverse complement.
GAAAAAAGGGCGCTTCGATTTCGAGACGCGTACCTTTGGCCCCCTCGAGGCCGAGGAGCCGCGAGACGCGGAGCGTGCGAAAGGGCCGCTTTTCTTCGAAGATCGCCTCGGAACCGAGTTCCACGCGGACGGGGCGCGCGCCGAGTCCTAAAAGGCTCGCCGTCGATGGCGTGGCGAGAGGGATCGCACCCTGGCTGCCCAAAGAAGCCGGATTGCTGAGAGGAGGAGCGTTTGCCATCGGAAGCTCGGTCTAGTGCCGACGTCGTGGCTTTCCAAGAACCTTCGCTTGTGAGGCGGCCCTCGAACTGCAGTGTGTGTTTAGCGCGAAACGTAAGCACTTCCGTCGGGCGACCTGCCCTTTTCATCTCTCATTTTGCGGCGTTGAAGATTACACTGGGCCGCGATGTCACGCGCTTCGCTACTTCCGAAAGCGACCTTACGCTCGGCAGGAAAAGAGGAGATGCGGGCTTCCTTTTTGAAGCCATACCTTCTTAGGCTTCGCGCCGAGAAAGGTGAGCGCGCGGTTCGCCAAGCGCTCTCCGCGGCCGAGATCGAAGGCTCCGCGATCGACAGCGAGACGGGCTGGATCAGCTTTCAGAAAGCGCGGCGCGCCCTCTCGGCGATCAAAGAAGTGCTCGGTGACGACGCGCTCCGCATTCGGGGCGAGTGGGCCGTGCACGCCGAGACGCTCGGCACATACGTGCGCATGCTTCGCGTCGCGAAGCATCCCGTCGACGCGTACCGCTATCTCGCCGCAAACGCGCGCGAGGTGACACGCGTCGGCGATTGGGAGCTCGAAGAGTTCGGCGGTAAAAAAGGCGACGCGGAGCTCACGCGTGTTCGCATGAGCTATCGCATTCGCGCCGATGCGGAAGACGTTCAGCCCAAAGACGAAGGCGTGCTTTGCCTCGCGCGTCAGGGGGAGCTCATCAGCTTTCCGCGTCTCTGGGGTCACGCCGACGCGAAGATCACGCATCCGTCCTGCCTGGCCAAAGGGGACGACGCTTGCATCTATGAGATTGAATGGACGCAGAGCCGTTCGCGGCGCGCCCCGTTGTTTGCGGGAATCGCGAGCGTGGTCGGTGGCGGCGCAGCGTTTTTGATCGGTGGCGTTCCCGGTGGCGTCCTTGGCCTCTTCGGCTCGGGCCTCTTCGGATTCGTTGCGGGATTCCTCTTCGATCAAACGAAGAACGAGGCTGCCGCCCGTATTTTCGAGCGTCATCGCATTCTCGCGCTCGAGCGTGGGCTCGAGCTCAAGGGAGATTCCGCAAGTAGCGGGTCGATCTCGGGCGACATCGTCGGCACCGTGCTCGGTGGGAAGTATCGCATCGGTCGCAAGATCGGCGCGGGCGGCATCGGCGCCGTTTACGCAGCGGAGCACATGGTGCTCGGCCACGAAGTCGCCGTGAAGGTCCTCCGCGGAGCCGCCGCGCGCGACGGCAGCGAGATCGCGCGCCTTCGTCGTGAGGCTTACATTCAAGTGCATCTCGAGCACCCGAGCATCGCGCGCGTCTTCGATCTCGACCAAATGCCCGACGGTTCGATCTTCGTCGTCATGGAGCGCCTGCACGGAAAGTCGCTTGCGGAACGTCTCGGAAGAGGCGGGGTGCTCGCGCCTGGTGAAGCGGTCGCCGTCTTCGGTGACGTATGCGAAGCGCTCGCCGCCGCACACGTGCGCGAAGTGGTTCATCGCGATCTCAAGCCCGGCAACATCTTCCTCTGCGACGACGGCGTCGCAAAGGTACTCGACTTCGGAATGAGCAAGCTCGCAACGGCCGAGTCGCTCACGCAAGAGGGATTCACGCTCGGCACGCCCGAGTACATGGCACCGGAGCAATGCATCGGCGCCGACGTCGTTCCCGAGACGGATCTCTATTCGCTCGGAGTCGTCATGTACGAGGCGCTCACGGGAGAGCTTCCGATCACTTCGCCCAATCGTCGCGATCTTCTCGACCTCCATCAGCGCCGCATCCCGCTCTCGATGCGTGAGAAACGAAAGGATCTAGCGATCCCGGAACAGCTCGATGCCATCGTGATGATGTGCTTGCGCAAGAAGATCGAAGATCGTCCTCGCAGTGCAAAGGAATTGGCAAAGATGCTGCGCGCGATTCCGCGCGAAGGCCTTCTGATGAGCTATCCGGCCAGCACCGTGCGGCGCGTCGAAAAAGAGAAGGGCGACAAGAGCGACGACGTCGCGAAGCTCGACGCGGTCGCGAGCGGCGGCCACACGTTGCCTCCTTCTGGAACGCCGACTCTCTCGACGACGCCGAGTGAGGGTAAAGCGAGCAGCGCGGGTTCTGCGGCAAAAGCCAACCCGAGCGTTCCCCCTTCGTCCGACTCGTCGAGCTCGCACGACAATTCTTCGCACCGCGATGGTCCAACCGTCGCGACGTTGAAAAGCGGGAAGGCGATCGTCGAAGAACCGACGAAGTGAGCTACCGCAGCGCTCACAACGCATGTCCCGCGTGCGATGTCGCGCTGAGGCGCGTCGAGCACGCGGCGGTAGTCGCCAAAGCGTGTGACGGCTGTGGCGGCGTTTTTCTCGACATTGCGGGATCCATGCGCATCAGCACGACGCTCGATCTCGACTTGATCGCGCTCGCCGACGAGCTCTCCCGAAATGGCCAGCCGCCTCGCAGCGAAGGAACGCGCGCTTGCCCAGAGTGCGCGTCGCCGATGATGAAGGTGCGTGTCGAGACGGCCGCCTGTACTATCGACGCGTGTCCAACGGACGGCACCTGGTTCGACGCGCGTGAGCTAGCCGACGTCACGCGCGCGCTCGCACGACAGCGCCGCAAGACCTTTAGTGTCACTCCTTCCGTCAGTGTGCCGAGCGCGGTCCCGGCTCTTGCCGCCGCTGCTACCGACGCACACGTCGGTTCACCATCGTTCGACAGTTCCCTCATCCAAGAAGTCGGAAAGCTCTTTGGGTCGAATGACTACTCAACTTCGCGTTCGAATACGGACACCGTGATCGAGCTCCTCTCTTCGCTCTTCGACGAAAAATAGCCGCCCCTGCTTCGCTAAGTACGCAGTCGGGTGCGCGCGCGTTTTTGTCACGTGAGCAGGAACGCCGCACGCAGCGTTGGACCATCAGTCGTGCCGTTTTGTCACGAAAGGCCGTCGGGACGTCGTCGGCAGGTGTGCGCAGGGCCTTCGATCGCGGAAAAACGCCACACAAATGCCCCGGCATTCTAACGACTTGTGAAGTTTGGAATTGGCACTGCGCTTGCTCTGTTGAAGAGCATCATGGCTTACGACATCGAACCCCAAGAAGTGCTCCCCGCGATCGGCGAGGTTCTCGAAGGACGCTACGTTCTCGAATCGTGCATTAGCCGGGGCGGCATGGGTGCCGTGTTTCGCGCTTTTGACCAGCGCTCAGGCGGCCGCGTCGCCATCAAGTTTGCATTGCCGCACGTGCTGGACGGCGCCGAGCGTACGTTCCGCGAAGCCGACATCCTCGCCGAGGTTAGCGAGACCCCCGATTCGGGTATTCCGAGCCTTTTGGACTTCGGTGTCCTCGGAGACAGCGCCTACTTCGTCATGGAGCTCGTCACCGGTGACGACCTCGAGACGTACCTTTCACGCCACCACCGCGTCGCGCCGAAGCGCGCGGTCGAGATTGCTGTCTCGGCGGCTTACACTCTCGCCAACGTTCACTCCAAGCACATCGTTCACCGCGACGTGAAGCCTGCCAACCTCGTCATGACTGAGAGCGGTGAAGTCTCGCTTCTCGACTTCGGTATCGCGTGCCCCTTCACCCCCGAAGGCGGAGAGGCGGACGTTACGGGATCGCCCCGCTACATGTCGCCCGAGCAAATAGCGGGACGGGCGGTCGATCATCGCAGCGACATCTGGTCGCTCGGCGTCACGCTCTATGAGCTCCTCGTGGGGGCACCTCCCTTCAACCGCCCCACGCTCACTGGCATCATGTCGGCCATGCTCACGGACCGCATCGTCCCCCCTTCGGAGCTCGTTCCGGAGGTCTCCCCCGAGCTCGACGAGATCGTGCTGCGCTGCCTCGCGATGGATCCGTCGCACCGCTACGACGATGCGATGTCTCTCGTTGCCGATCTTCTTTCGCTCGAGCACCTCTCGACGCAAGTCGACGAGAGCCCCTGCGACAGCGGCGTGATGCGCATTGGTGCAGTCGTTCCGGCGCCCGTCGAATCGGCCGTCGCTTTCGTCGAGAGCACGCTCCGCTCGAACGAGGGCGAGCCCGCGCGCGTCGGCGCCGATGCGACGCTCGAGGAGGTCGGTTCAAAGACCACGGCGTTCCCGCTTCTTTCACTCACCAAAGAAGCTTCCGTGGCCGCTTAAGCGCAATCCGCCGCCGCGAAGCGCGAGGATGCTCCGCGAAGGGCGCCATCGAGGCGCCGAAAAAAGCGACTATTTCGTTCGGAAGATCCAGGCGAGACCCGCGATGCTCGCGAGAAGGATGAATCCCGCGATCGCGATGACGGTGCGCTCGGTCATCGAGAGGCCATCTTTGGCGGGCATGAGCTCGCTGCGTGGGCCCACGCTTTCTGGCGGCAGCGAACGTCGCGCTTCTCCGTCTTCCTCGAGCGCGGACGAAACGGACGAACCCCGAGCCGACTGCGCCTCGAGCCCATCGCGAGGAATCTCTTCGCGCGCCATGGGAGGTGGCTCAGGGACGTCTTCGGGCGCCAACCGCTCGTCGTCCTCGCGTTCGATCTCGGCGAGGACGAGATTCGCCGGTTCTTCTAGCGCGAGGTGTGTCGAGCCGGCACGAACGATGGCGCTCCCTTTCCAGGCAGT
>JAHFDV010000402.1 GCA_023248815.1 Myxococcales bacterium | reverse complement strand
CTTTTGGAGGCACCGAACGCAGGATGGTGTCGCAATTGTGGCGGCAGACGTAGGAAGACGAAAGCGCACACTGCGACGCCTGCGGCCGTGAGCATGGCGCGCGCGGCGCGGGTCTTCGGAGCAAGCACGCGCTCAGGCAGGCCCGACACCGCTGCGGTGAGCAAGACGAAGGGGAAGGAGAGGTAGCGAAAGTGGAAAAAATCGCCGCCGATCTTTGCGACGTACGCGAGCAGTAGCGACGCAGCGACGGTGAGGATGGCGCGCTCGCTCAAGTTCACGGAGATGTTGCGGCGGCGTGCCCAAATCATCAGGCCGAGAGCAATCAATGCGATCGGAGCGAAAAGATAGGTTCCGAAGGTATTCGCGAGATAAGCGAAGCCGCGCGAGAGATCGACGCTGTCCTTCAGATGGAACGTGTTGGGGACGAGCGCCGCGTAATAGTAGATGCGAAAGGCGACCCACGCGGTGGTGAGCGCAACGGCGGATAGAACGACGCGTCGCCACGGGCGATTCGTGAAGAAGGCCCAGATCGCGATGACCGCGAAGGGGAGGACCAACTCTTGCCGAACGAGCGGAGAGATGGCGACGAGCGCCTGTGCCACCTTGGACGAGGGCTTCAGCACGTAGAGCACGTAACCGGCAGCGACGACTTGAACGAGCGGACTCTCCATGCCGGAGCTGAAGTAAGTGAGAAAGCCGTAGTTCGCCGCGAGATACGCGAGCGAGAAAAACATCCGCGGCCGCCCGCCTGTGAGAATGAGCTCCGACTTCCACAGGAGGGCGAAGGTCGCGACGACGCTGAACGTGCAGGCGAGCCCGACGAAGAGCGTGGGATCGAGTCCACTGGCACGCACCAAGAGCCAAACGATCATCCAAAGCGGACTCGAATAGCCCTCGACATATTCGCCTCGATTGAACACGAGACCAGAGTGAAGGAAGGCGGCGTTGTCCGCGTACCGGAGGTACACGTACGCGTCATCCATGATCCACCAGTAGCGAAACGCGAGCGTCAGCGCGATCGTGATGTACAGAAGCGGCATCGCGTCTACCGATACGAGCCGGCGCCAGCTCACGTCACGCCACGAGCGCTCATCGAGAGCGACCTCGGTGCGTGGGGAGCTTTGCCTGGCATGCATGGAGCGTCACTACTAGCCGCTCCTGATTTGCTCAAAGGAAAAGCCATTGAGGATCGCGCAAGACACCGAGAGCCCGAGCTCGGCACGATGAAGAAGTGCATGGAGAGTTCGCTAGCAGGAGCAATGCCAAAGGTGCGAGGACGCGCTGACGAGTCGACATCAACTATTGGACGCGCGAGCGTCGCGACAGATTCGAGTGAGCGGTGCTCGGTAGATATCTCCCGGTACCTTCGAGCGTTTCCCGCCGCTTCGAATGGGTCGCAATCCTCGGTTCGCTTCTCGACTAAGATGTTCTTCATGACTCCCATGTGGCGCATGGCCGCTCTCGCTTTGCTTGCCGTCGCGGCGTGCGGCGCTCCCGAGTTCGATCCCGGTGAGATCGATGACGACGGTTCGGATTCCTCAAGCGACGCTGAGGCGGGCAGCTCCGATGCGGGGGCTTCTCGGAGCGACTCTGGCGGCACTCCGACGAACCCGTCGACGACGGCCGGTCTCACTGCGCAGCAAGTCGCGCAGAAGATCGTCGCGAGCGGCAAGGTTCGCCCGCTCCCCAATGCGGTGAACTACTACCCGCAGATCGTCGATATCGCGGACGGCAAGACGGTTCCAGATTGCGGAATCGACATTCGGATCCTCAAGCTCATCTTCAAGCTCACCGAGAAGTACAACAGCGTCGGCATCAGCGACATCAACCGAAAGTGCACGCAAGTGATGATCGGCGGCGGGACGACGGGCTCGCACTGGGTGAATGGTGGTGGTGGCGCCGTCGACTTTTGGCGCATGAACGATACGAACCTCAACGGAAGCAACGCCATCAACGTCGAAATGGTGACGTACGCGGGAACCTTCATGCCGGACGGCACGAGGTTCGGCCAATCGAACTGCCGCACGTCTGCTGGCACGACCGTGGACCTACCCGGGATGAAACAGTTCAGCGACAGCTGCAACCATCAGCACATCGACGTCTCTTCGACGGACGCGCCCTTCAAGGACTGATGGCGCAAGGCGGGAAGCGTCTTGAAGGCCCGGCGCGCAGGACCGGGTGCCGACTGAGTCGAGCGTCGATCCCGTGCTGGATATAGTGCGTTGAACCCTTTATCCTGGCGGCAATGTCACGTGAGGCTGCCCGGTCCCACTCTCCCGAAGCGTCACGCGATGCCGAGTTCCGCGCGCTTTTCGATCTGATGCCGCAGCTCGGTTGGACGGCGCAATCAGATGGCTCGATCGATTTCTACAACCGCGGTTGGTACGAGTACACGGGCACCACCTTCGAGCAGATGGCTGGCGGGGGATGGAAGTCCGTGCACGACCCGGAGCTTCTCCCGGCCGTAGTCGCACGTTGGGAGGAGTCGCTTCTTACCGGAAGCCCGTTCGAGATGGAGTTCCCGCTGCGGCGAAGCGACGGGCAGTTTCGATGGTTTCTGACCCGCGTGAACCCAATTCGCGATGTTGACGGCCGCGTCGTTCGTTGGGTCGGCATCAACGTGGATATTCAGGCGCAACGGGAAGCGGGCCGCGTGAGGGACGAACGATTTCGCCTGCTCGTGGAGAATATTCAGGACTACGTCATCATGATGCTCGACGTCGACGGGCGCATCAGGACGTGGAACCTGGGGGCGGAACGCGTCCTCGGGTACGGCGTCGAGGAGGTGATCGGCCACCACTTTGCCAAGTTTTATTTGCCGGAGGACGTGGCCGCGAACAAGCCGGCACACGAGCTGGAGGTCGCGCAGAAAGAGGGCCGCTTCGAGGAGGAAGGCGGGAGGCTGCGCAAGGATGGCTCGATGTTTTGGGCGAACACGATCGTCGCTCCGATGCGCGGGGACGGCGGCGAGCTCCTTGGTTTTACGAAGATTACCCGCGATATCACTGCAAAGAAGAAGCTTGCGGACGAAGAGGCGCGCGTACGAGCGCTGCACGAAGAGCGCGAGCAGCTGTACCGGTTGACGACCGATCTCGTCGGAACCGCCGGCTTCGACGGCTACTTCAGACGTCTAAACCCGTCCTGGACGAGAGCGTTGGGATGGACGGAGGAAGAATTAGCGTCGAAGCCCTGGCTGGAATTCGTTCATCCCGACGACATCGAAAGCACCATCGCCGCAGCGGCGAAGCTCGCGGACGGGAACGAAGTTTCTTATTTCGAGAACAGGTATCGCTGCAAGAGCGGCGAGTACCGCTGGCTCGACTGGCGTAGCGTCCCCTTGGTCGCAGAGAAGCTCATCTACTCCATCGCACGTGATGTCACCGAGGCCAAGGCGGTGGAAGCGTCGAATGCAAGGCTTCAGCAACGGCTCGTATTGGCCGATCGCATGGCGTCGGTCGGGACGCTCGCCGCCGGCGTAGCGCACGAAATCAACAACCCCCTGAGCTATGTGATGGCGAACCTCGACATGGTGGCGGAGGAGATTCGTGCGTTGGCGGGCGGATCTCCGTCGGGCCGAATGAAGGATCTCGAGGAAATGGTTTTGGAGGCTCGTGGGGGAGCCGAGAGGGTCCGAAAAATCGTTCGCGGGTTGAAGACCTTTTCTCGCGGTGACGAAGAGCGCCGCTCCGTAATGGACGTGAGGCCTGCGCTGGAGCTAGCCATCAACATGTCTTTCAACGAAATTCGCCATCGCGCGAGGCTCGTCAAGGACTACGGCGAAACGCCCTTCATCGAAGCGGACGACGCGCGAGTCGGCCAAGTGTTCACGAACCTCCTCGTCAACGCGGCCCAGGCAATCCCCGAGGGCAACCATGAAGCCAACGAGATTCGCATCACCACCTCGACGGACGAGCGCGGGCGCGCTGTCGTCGAAGTCCGCGATACGGGCCCTGGCATCTCCGAGGCCGTACGGGCCCGCATTTTCGAGCCGTTTTTTACCACGAAGGATGTCGGCATTGGCACCGGACTCGGCTTGTCCATCTGCCACAACATTCTCTCGGGGATGGGAGGGGAGATTTCAGTAACGAGCGAAGTAGGCCGCGGAACGACCTTCCGCGTGGTCTTCCCCGCTTCCGAGCTGCAACAACTTCCTCAGACGCCGGGCGCTCCGCCGAATTCTGCCGTGATCGGGCGCGCCCGGGTCCTCGTCCTCGATGACGAGCCCGCGGTCGGTATGGCACTTCGCCGTATCCTCCGCGATCAAGACGTTACCGTCTTCACGAGCGTCAAAGATGCACTCGCGGCGATGACGTCCGGGCAGCGATACGACGTCATCTTTTCCGACCTCATGATGCCGCAAATGACCGGAATGGATTTTTACCGTGAGCTCACGCGTCTTTCACCCGAAGACGCGGGCAGGATCGTCTTCGTTACCGGCGGCGCGTTTACGTCGGTTGCGACCGAGTTTCTGGACCAGGTCGGCAACGAACGGATCGAAAAGCCGTTCACTCCTACGCTCGTGCGCGACATGGTCCGACGATTCATGAAATAGCCGCAGAGCGGCCCGCACGGCACAGCCGACGACTCCAAGCGACGAAGCGGGTTCGTCGACACGCGCACCTTTCGAATATTTCGCGGCGAAGACGAGCGCTCTTCCTTCTGCTGCCCACCCGGGCGGATGGCCCATTCCTGCGATCGGTCGTGGCTCCGTTCGGCCTGCACGACGAAGAATGAGCGTCGAAGAGTGTCGCCAAAGGGCCGACCGTGACGACGACGGGATCTTTGGCGGACGCGGAAATCCAGCTGCGACAATTTCTCGGAGAGCTCGAGCTTCCCGAGCCCGTGCGACCCGTAAACGAATTCGTTCGTACGTGGCTCGCGCACTCGTTCTTTTCAAAGTTGCGTGTCGAGCATCTCGGCGGCGTCGTCGAGAAGCTCGCCCGTCACGCCGCGCGCATTCCACTCTTCCAGCGTGACGCGTTTCGAGACGGCTTTGTCGGCTTCGAACTTCTCGACCTGCGTCCGTGCGAAATCGCGATCGGCAATGTTGAGATTGGCCTCGTCGTTGATCCGAAAGGAGCGGTTGTCGAAGTTCGTGCTGCCGACACTGACCCAGAGATCGTCCACGATCATGATCTTGCAGTGATACATGCTGGGCTGAAATTGGTAGATGGCGATGCCCGCGGCGAGGAGCTTTCCCCACTTGGCGCGCGACGCATGACGCGTCAATTGCGAATCGGTGATCTCTCCCGGCACGATGAGCTCCACTTCGACACCGCGCTTTTTTGCGAGAACCAATTCGTCGACGGCGGCATCTTCGGGCACGAAATAGGCATTGGAGATGCGCAGCGTCTTGCGCGCGCCGCCGACGAAAAGGCCGTACATCAGACGAATCTTCAGCGAGCCGCCATCGGGCGAGCTGTGCACGACTTGCGCCTTCTTGTTGCCGGCGGGAAGAATTTCCGGAAAGTAGGCGTCGTCGTGATGAATGTCCGGACGTAGTTCCACCCAGTTGTCCATGAAGGTGGCCTGCATCTGCGAGACGGTCGGCCCTTCGATGCGATAGTGCTCGTCGCGCCAATGGTCGGGCGACTCACCGTGGCCGGCCCATTTGTCGGCGATGCCGACGCCGCCCGTGAAGCCGATGTGACCGTCGATGATCAGGAGCTTCCGATGCGTGCGATTGTTGAGGTCGAGGAGGGTCCCCAACGTGGGGGGATTGTATTTGGCGACATCGACTCCAGCTGCACGCATGGCATCGATGCTCTTGTCGTCGGCTTGATGCCCGCCCATCCAATCGATGAGCACCAACACTTTG
>JAHFDV010000401.1 GCA_023248815.1 Myxococcales bacterium | reverse complement strand
AGACCGACACCCGAAAGCACGCGTCGTCTCTAGATTCGCATCTCGAGGGCGCAGCGATCACGCGCGCCCATCGATGCGACCTTCGTTACTTCTTTGCCGAGCACGTTCCCGCGCCGCACGAGCCTTGAGCCGCTGCCTTGGGCTTCTGCGGAGCTGCTTTGCCCGAACCAGCGGGAGCTGGCGTCGTGGCGGCTGGAACCGAGGCAGGTGCGGTCGATGCGGCCGCGGCGGGAGTCGCCGGCGTCGTGCCTGTCGCGGGAGCATCGGACGTCTTCGCGCCACAGCTCGACTTGGCGCCGCAGCTTCCCTTCGCTGCACAGCTTCCTTGCGCAGGTGCCGAAGAGGCAGCCGGTTGCGTTACTTCTTTCGCCGTCGGGGCTTCCGGCGCTTTGTCTCCACCGCCGCAAGCGAGGAGTCCGGTGCTGCTCATCGTGGCGAGCGCTGCTGCAAATTTCGTGAACGTAGAAGTAGCCATAGTCATTGTCTCCTTGAGCGGTGAGTCGATGAGGGTACTACGGTCGGTACGCTCTTTCGGATCGGTTATTTCGAACTGAAATGCGTAGCGGATCGTCCGCTGCAATCGGCGCGGTGATTTTCTTCTGCAAATCCAAGCGGATTACAATGTGCGAAAATCTGCTGCGCATCCACGCGCGAAAGCGGATGGCTCAGGGAGCTGCGGTAATTTCGAGCGAGACCTCGGCGACATCGGCGACCTTCGTGCCGAGGAGTGAGAACGCTTTCTGCGCGAGCTTTCCGGCTTCGTCGCGCGGCTTGATGTCGTGCTCGGCGAGGATGACCTTCAGTGGCTCACGCGTCTTCACGACGACCTTGGTCGGCTTGGAATCGGCGGCAGCCCCTGCCGGGTAATAGAACTTCGCTTCGAGCTTCACGTCGCGAGGGACCTTGTGACCGTGAACGAGGAGCTCGCCTTTGGCGGTGAAATTCGCGGTGCGAACATCGGCGTCAGCCTCTTTGGTCGCGGCGATCTTCGTGAGGTCGCTCGTCGCCATTTCGTTGATCGAACGGATCGCAAATTCTGCAAATCGGTTCTTCTCGCGAACGTCTGCTGGGAACTTGTCGGAGATCTCGAACCACGTCTGAGCGTGCTCGCTCTGCGTTTCGTTCTTCTTCGCGTCGTCGAACGTCTTCGTCACGAGCTTCGAGAGGTCCACCTTCACGATGCCGCGCGTCTCGTCGAGCTTGTGAATGTCGATCTGGAGATCGCCAGACGCTTCGGTCGTCTCGGCTTTGATCTTTTCCTGCGGGGCGGGCATTTCGAGGCTGGTCGTGCCCTTGTTGACCGTGAACTTCACCGTCATCGCGGTCGTTGACGCCGTCGACGGCGCGAGCGCGCTCGCCGTAGGAGCCAACGTCACTTCGGTCTTTTTGTCGTCTTTGCAGGCGACGAGGAGAGCGGCGAAGATTGCTACTTGAAATGGTTTCATGGTCGTTAGGTCCCTTCCCTTGGAAGCGGGCAGCCTAACCGAACTCACTCCGCGCGCGACTCTCGAAAGCTCGTGCGCTCTTGCTTTGCTCTAGCGTCGTCCCTTTTTTCGCGCGTCTTTTTCGCGCTTCCGCTGCGCCTTCTTCGCGTTTTTCTCTGCTGCCGACGCCGGCTTCATCTTCGTCAGGCTTTCGTCCGGTCCGCCCATTCCTGGAAAGCCGGGCATTCCGGGGAAGCCGCCCATTCCAGGAAAGCCGGCTGGCATTCCAGGCATTCCGCCCATTCCCATTCCGGGAAAACCGCCGGGCATTCCTGGGAAACCGCTGGGCATTCCCGGCATGCCGCCCATGCCCGGAGGCATGTTGCCGTTCTTCATCATGCGGCGAACGTTGCGCGCCATGTTGAAGCCGCTCATTCCTGGAAGGTTGCCGAGCATGCCGCCCATGTTCTGACCCATGCCGCCGAGCAGCTGCTTCATCATCATGAACTTTTGAACGAGCTCGTTGACGCCCTGCTCGGGCTGTCCCGAGCCGTTCGCAATGCGCTTCACGCGACCCGGCTCACGTACGAGAAGATACGGATCGGCCTTTTCGTGCTTGTTGAAGCTCTGGATGATCGCCTCGATACGCACGAGCTCGCGATCGTCGAGATTCATTCCCGCCGGCATCATGTCGCTCATGCCGGGCATCTTGCCGACGAGCTCGTTGAGCGGGCCCATCTTCTGAATCATCTTCACTTGATTCAAGAAGTCATCGAGCGAGAAGTCGCCCGAGAGCATCTTCATCGCGTCTTCGGCAGCCTTCTCCTGATCGACGACCTCTTCGAAGTCTTTCATCAGGCCGACGACGTCGCCCATGCCGAGCACGCGGCTCGCCATGCCTTCGGCGCGGAATTCTTCGAGGCGGTCCGTCGCTTCTCCCATGCCGACGAAACGAATCGGCACGCCCGTCACTTCGCGAACGCTGAGCGCCGCGCCACCACGAGCATCGCCGTCGAGCTTCGTGAGAATGACGCCGGTGAGCGACAGCTTCTCGTGGAAGCCGCGGCTCACCTTCACCGCGTCTTGGCCGATCATCGAGTCGACGACGAGGAAGATGTTTTGCGGTTTGACCGACTCCTTGATGCTCGCAAGCTCACCCATCAACGCTTCGTCGATCGCGAGGCGACCGGCGGTGTCGAAGATGATGACGTCGCGGCCTTCCGACTTCGCCTCGAGAATGGCCTCGGTGCAGATCTCGAGCGGAGAAGCGCCCGGGATGTTGAAGACCGGAACGTTGATTTGCTTTCCGAGCACCTGGAGCTGCTCGACGGCGGCAGGACGCTGCATGTCGGCGGCAACGAGAAGCGGCTTTTTCCCCTGCTTTTCTAGATAGCGCGCGAGCTTCGCGGTCGTCGTCGTTTTACCCGAGCCTTGGAGGCCGACCATCATGATGCCCGTCGGACCGCGCTCCGAAAACTGAATCGGCGGAACGTCTTCGGGGGGCGACATGAACGCGACGAGCTCGTCGTGACAGATCTTGGTGAACTGATCGCCCGCGGAGACCTTCATCGTGTCGCCGGATTGATTCTTCGCTTTGATGCGAACGATCTCTCCGAGCGCCTTGTCTTTCACGCGTGCGAGGAACGCTTTGACGACGCCGAGCTCGACGTCGGCCTCGAGCAACGAGAGGCGCACTTCTCGGAGTGCCGTCTCGATGTTTTGCTCCGTCAGCTCAGTGAGACCGGCAAGGCGGTTTCTTGCTTGGCGAAAACCGTTCGTAAGCGCGTCGAACATGGGGCAGGAGGCATAGCACAGGGAGTCCGCCGGGGAACTCCTGAACGAGGCGAATCGCTCGAAAACGGGGTCAAAAGCGCGTTTCGAACAGCCTCAGCCGATCTCGATTTTCGTCCAATTCTTTCGCCGCAGTCTTCCTTTCTGCGGATCGTGATCCTTCAGCCAATGGACCGACGCGAGAGCCGCAAGGAGCCCGCCCTCGACACCGAGCCCCGGGACGACCGATTCTCCCGTGAGGAGAACGTTCTTCAAGAACGGCAAGAGCGGATCGCCCATGAACGCTTCCAAATGGTCGTGCGAAGCGCGCATTTCCATGGGCTCTCGCTCGATGCTTCCTCCGCCCGGCTTCACGATCGTGCGTTCGTACTCCTTGCGCGCGCCTCTTTCGAAGCGAACGAGCGGTCGGCCATCATGCGGCGAGTCGATGAGCTCGTAGTGACGCTCGATGAAGGGAAAATGTGTTTCGAGCGTCTTCAGGATCGCCTCGCGCGCGTGCGGAAGGTCGGCGACGTCGACCTCGAGCGTGCACGTGAGACGCTCTCGTTCTTCGTCGATGCGCGTTCTCTCGACCAGGACATCGAGCTCGCTCCGCGAGGCGAGGAGAACGGCGCGCTCGGAAAGCAGCGGCGGTACACCTTCCGTGCGCGCGACGACATTGAGCACGTATTTGCGCGCCACACGTGCCAGTGGGAGCGCCACGCCATTTCGCACGGGGCCCGCACGCAAAAGGAGCTCGAGCACCGAAGCTGCGTCACTTTCGGAGACGAGCCAGTCGGTGTGCACTTTCGTCCCGTCGCCGACGAGCTGGAGCGCCGTCACGCGCTTGCCGTCGTGCTCGATCGTCTCGACGCGGTCACGGAGTCGCACCTCGCCCCCATCGAGCGCGATGCGTTCGACGAAGAACTTGTGGACCGAACCGGCATTGTCGATCGGCTTTCCGAGATCGGACGTTGCCGCAGAGATCGCGCGTGCGAACGAAATCGCTCGCACGGGGCGCATGTCGACGACTTCGAGGTGACGATGGAAGAGAGCGAGCGCGCGACGAAACGGATGCGCGCGAGGAAGATTCGTGAACGCGCTGTCGTCGAAGTTTTCTTCGGCGAGGGGCAGCGTTGCCATTTTTCGTTCCGCCGCGCCTTTCGCAAGAACGCCGATTCGTGGAAACGCGAAGTCTCCGCTGAAGAGCTCTTCGCGTGCGCTTCGAACGCTCGCGGCGAGGGAAAGCATCGCGCGCATGCGAGCGACCTCCTCCGCCGTTCCCAATGAAGGAAGACGCGCGAGGAGCGCATCGGGATCGCGAACGACGTCGAAACGCACGCCATCGCCCACGATCTGAAAAGCGACGTCGCCGAACTCCACGCGCCGCGCGAACGCCTGCGCTTGCCCGAGCTCGACCAAAATGCGCCGAAAGAGCGGAGACTCCGTGAAATCAATCGTCGAACCCCGGCGCGCAAGGACGGTCCCTTCGACGGAGTACGTAGGCTCGCGGTGGCGCATCCCGATGACGAGCACGCGAAAGCCGTGACGCGACAAGAGCGCCGCCGTCGCGAGGGCGGGAATCGAGCTTCCGAGAACGGTGACTTCGAAGTGCTTCGACATGTCAGTCGTTCCACACGACGCGCGGCCTGTCGGAGGTCCTCGAAAGGGCGAAGCCCTTGTCGACGATACGCCGAAGCGTCTCGACGAGGAGTCGATGCTCGACGGCATGCACGCGCGCGGCAAGGGTCGACTCGTCATCCGAGTCCAGGATGGGCACGGGAGCTTGCGCGAGGATGGGGCCCGTATCGATTCCTTCGTCGACCAAGTGGAGCGTGACGCCCGTTTGCCTCACGCCGTGTCGCAGCGCCTGCCGAATCGCCAACGGGCCGACGAATGCGGGAAGAAGCGAAGGATGAATGTTCACGACGCGATCGGGAAATGCTTCCAAGAACGTCGAGGTGAGAAGGCGATTGAACCCCGCAAGTAGGACCCACTCAACGCCGTGCTCTCGGAGCTGAAGAACGAGTGCGGTCTCGAACGCCTCGCGTGAAGAGAAGCTTTCGTTCGTCAAAACGAGATTCTTTTTATCTGCGCGCGCCGCGACCTCCAACGCGCGAACGCCAGCAACATTGGAGATGACGACGCGCGTCTCCGTACGAAGTGCGCCCGAAGCCTCGCTCGTCAGGAGCGCTTCGAGGTTCGAGCCCTTGCCGGAGACGAGGACGCCGAGCTTCACCGCGCGTCTCCGAGAGCCCATTCGACGCGTCGCTCGTCGGTTCCTTCGAGAAGCATGATCTCGCCGATCACCATCGCCGATTCACCGACCGAGCCGATCGCTTCGATCGCGTCCGTCGCATGCTCGTGCGGGACGATGACGACATAGCCGACCCCTTCGTTGAACACGCGCCGCATCTCGTCACGCTCCACGGGGCCTCGTTCTTGGATCAAGTCGAGGAGGGGCGGACGCGGAGGAAGTTGCGTGAGTCGGAGGCCGAGATGTGGAGGAAGCACGCGCGGAACGTTGCCCGCGATGCCTCCGCCCGTGATGTGGCTCATCGCGCGCACGTCGATCGCACGATCGAGAAGCGCCGCAACGGCTTTGGCGTAGATCTTCGTCGGTGTGAGCAGCGCGGAGCC
>JAHFDV010000093.1:5248-15205 GCA_023248815.1 Myxococcales bacterium | reverse complement strand
GTAAAATCCACGGCCCGTTTTCTTCCCGTACCAGCCGGCGCTCACGAGATTTCGGAGCAAGGTCGGTGCGCGATATTTGCTGTCGCCGAGATCGCGGTGGAGCACCTCGGAGATGAAGAGCACGGTGTCGAGACCGATGAGATCGGCGAGCTCGAGCGGACCCATCGGATGATTGAGACCCAGCTTCGCCCCGGTGTCGATGTCTTCCGGCGTGCCGAGGCCTTCCTGCAGCACGAAGCACGCTTCGTTGAGCATGGGGATCAGAATCCGATTCACGAGAAATCCGGGCGCGTCTTTGCTCGTGACGACCGTCTTTCCCATCTTTTCGGAGGCAGCTCTAATCGTCGCGTAAGTGTCGTCGGAGGTCTGCACCGCGCGCACGATTTCGATGAGCTTCATCAGGGGCGGTGGATTCATGAAGTGCATTCCGATGACGCGCTCGGGGCGTTTGGTCGCGCCAGCGATCTTCGTGAGCGAGATCGACGACGTGTTGCTCGCGAGAATGCCGTCCTTCTTGAGGACCTCGTCACACTTACGAAAGAGCGCGAGCTTCAGCTCGAGGTTCTCCGTCGCGGCCTCGATCACGAGATCGCAGTCACCGAAGGCTTCGGGACCGGACACGGGAGTGATCGCGCCGACGAGCGCGGCGCGCGCTTCGGCCGTCATCTTCCCCTTGTCGACCTGCTTGCCGAGAATCGCGTCGATCTTCGACTTACCCTTCTCCGCGACGCCGAGGTTGGCGTCAGCGAGCTGCACCTGGAAGCCGCTCGCTGCGGCGACCTGCGCGATTCCACTTCCCATCTGACCTGCACCGAGAACACCAATCGTTCGGATTTCCACGTGGCTCCGTCCTTTCGTTGTACGTTCGAAAATGAGCGCCCGACCTGTAACACGAGAGTGCTCGTTCGTCAGTCTGGGCAATGATTCCTCGTACCAAATCCAATGGCCCTCGAAGCCGCTTTGTTGGGGCCGCTGTTCTGGCGCTCTCTATCGGCGTCGGCTGCGCGAAGCCATCACCTATCGAGCGCGCGCTGTCGCTCTTCCATCAGCATCGCGAAGCGGAGGCGGCGCGTGTTCTCGAAGCAGAGGTCGCGGTGCATCCGCAAAACCTCGAAGCGCGGGGCCTGCTCGTTCGCGCGTACGGCTCCACGGGCGATCTCGGGGCGGCGCGCCGCGCCACGGAGGAATACCGAAAGCAGCTTGCTCCAAACGATCCCGCGGCGGACATCGAGCTCGGTCACGCGTACGAGCTCGCGCACGCGTTCGAGGAGGCGCTCGACGCCTACGACCGCGCAGCCGAGATCGCGCCGCAATCTCCCCTCGGTCCGCGCGAAGGCGGGCTGCGCGCAGCACGATGGGGGCTGGCCGCGGAAGCGGACGCACGCCTCCGTGAGGCCGCGCGGCGTGGCGCCAACGATGTCGAGTTTCTTCACGCACGTGGCCTCGTGGCGATACGGCTCGACCAATTCGCCGAAGCCGAGGTTCACTATCGCGCGTGCGCAAAGCAGGGAGCGCCGGAGTGTCATCTCGGGCTTGCATCGCTCGGGCTCAAAAAGAACGACTACGTGCTGGCGCTCGAAGGGTTCGACGGCGTGCTCGCGCTGAGGCCGCACGATGCAGATGCAGCTCTCGGACGCTCCTATTCTCTCATTCGCCTAGGTCGCGCCCGCGACGCGGAAGTTGCGTTGAACTTTGCAGCGTCGCTCGGCGCGTCGGCCGTTCACGTCCGAAAACAGCGAGCGCTCTTGCGCGGTCGCGCCGAAGCTGAAACAAGCGACGCGGGAATCTCGGATGACGACGCAAGCCAACATTGAAACGAGCGGTCGAGCACGACTCGTTCGACTGCGACGCGCTCTCGCGTCCGCCACCGCAATTCTCGCTATCTGCGCTCGTTCACGAGACGCGAGCGCGCTCGACAAGCAGGGGAGTGCGCACGGCGGGAGCTCCGACGCGGCGACCGACGACTTCAATATCTCCGGTGCGGCGATGGCCGGCAGTGCGATCGTCAATTCGACCTATGCCGCGCGTCCGGACAACACCGGCATCGCCCTCTTTCGCTACGCGGGCCACGTCGACATCGATCTCATCGGACCGAAGCTCTCGATCCCGATCGATCTCAATTTTTTCACCGACCGCGAACGCCCCGGTGCCGGGTTCTTCGTCCCTTCCGAGTTCGACATCATCGGGGGCGTCACGAGCACGAACTCCCTCGGCAAAGCTGGGGCCTTCGAGCTCGGCGCGCGCCTCGAGCACGATCGTCCCATCGATCGCAAAGGCTTTACGCAGACCTACGCCGACGTGCGCGCTCGCTACCTTTATTCACTCGCGAAGCTCGTCCCATCGCTCGCTCGAGACTTGAACGACGGCGATATTTCGGGCGCGATGACGCTTGGATGGTTCGCCCTGAATCCGAGCTATGCCGCACGTCCCGACAACAGCGGGAAAGCGTTCTTCCGTTACGGCTTCCATTCGGAGTTGTCCGTCTGGCACGATCACCTCTCACTCGGCGTCGACACGACGTTCTTCACGGATCGCCAAAAGAACGCCATCCGCCCGAGCGAGCTCGACCTCACGTACGAAGTCATTTTGCGACGCGCGCCGTTCGAGCTCCATCTTGCGTACGAACGCGACATGCCGCTCGACCGAGGTGGGCTCGTACAATCGTTCGTTTACACGCTCATCGGTTATGAGTTCGACCTCCACGACAAGCTGCATCCGCTTCGCGATCGTGGCACCGTTGTCTCGCCCTGAGCTGCTACACTTTCGTGCATGGCGATCCGAAAAATCGCAACGCTAGGTCATCCGGTGTTGCGTCAAGTAGCGCGAGCGGTAACCGAAGAAGAGCTCCTCTCTCCCAAGATGCAGAGCTTCATCGATGATCTCATCGAGACGATGCACGATGCGAACGGGGCGGGGATCGCCGCCAATCAGGTGTACGAGCCGGTTCGCATCTGCGCGCTCCACGTGCAGAACAATCCTCGGTATCCTTACAAGCCGAACATTCCGCTCACGGTTCTCGTGAACCCCGTCATCGAGAAGCTCTCGGAAGAGACGTTCGACAATTACGAAGGCTGCCTGTCAGTCCCCAACCTCCGCGGCGTCGTCCCGCGCGTCGTTCACATTCGCGTGACTGCGCAGGACCGCATGGCGCAGCCGCTCTCGTTCGAAGTGAAAGGACTCACGGCGGGCACGTATCAGCACGAGCTCGATCACCTCGACGGTCTTCTCTTCGTCGATCGCGTGGTCGATACGAAGACGCTCGCAACATGGGCCGACTTCGAGCGCTTTCACCTTGTTGGGTTCGCGGAGCGCGCGAAGGCACTCGTGACGCGCTTCGGAGCTTGATCGGGCGCGTCAAACAGCGGCGCTTCGCAACTTGATACGGCGCGTCAAACAGCCGCGCCGGCGAAATGCGCTGCGGCTGTCCAAGTGCGCGTAAATTCAATCCATATCTGGCGTTCAGTATCGAGGCGTGGCATGCCCCGAGGGATGCCGAGAAGACTGCTCCTCCCGTTTGCTGCGGCCGCCTTCTTTCTTCTCGCGACTCCCATTGCCTGTAGCTCCGCTGGGCTCTCCAAACCCGCGCCAGACAATGTCGACGAGCCGGACGACTCGACCGAAGATCCGGAGAGCGACGGCGGCAGCGTCACGGTGGACGGCATCAAGACGACGGACAAGGTCCGCGTGTTCGTGCAACCGGGCGCGAAGCTGACGGAGCTGCTCGCTGCCATCAAGGGCGCCAAGACCTCGATTCACCTGACCATCTACATCCTCACTTCGTCCGAAGTGATCGATGCCCTCATCGCGCAGAAGAAGGCCGGTATCGAAGTTCAGGTCATCCTCAACAAGACTTTCCCGGACGGGTCGAATCAGACGAAGACGTTCGACCGCCTCAAGAAAGGCGGCATTGAAGTCGTCTGGGCGACGGCTTCGCTGACCTTCACGCACTCCAAGTGCCTCATCATCGACAAGCAAGAAGCTTGGATCATGACGATGAATCTCACGGAAACATCACCGTTCGACAACCGCGAATACCTCGCCGTGGTCGACGATCCGAAAGACGTCGACCAAGCCGAGGCCGTGTTTCAGGGCGACTTCACGGGCATCCCGAAGGCATCGAACGGCAAGCTCATCGTGGCGCCCGTCAACGCCGAGTCGAGTCTCATCCAGTTGATCGACGAAGCGAAGACAGCGGTCGACATCGAAGGGGAGTCGTTCGGCGACTACGACATCACGAAGGCGCTCATCCGCGCCAAGAAGCGCGGCCTCATGGTTCGCCTCGTGACTTCGGATGGAACGCTGTCCGACACGGAAGTCGAGGAGTTCGCTTCATTGAAGGCTGCGGGCATTCCCATCGTTCGGCTTTCGAAGCCGTACGTGCATGCGAAGGCCCTCGTCGCGGATGGCAAAAAGGCCTACGTCGGCTCTGCGAACTTCACGTACAACTCGCTCACGTTCAATCGCGAGATCGGCGTCGTCATCGGTGCAAAAGCAGCCGTATCGCTCGTCGGTACGACGATCGCGCAGGACTTCACGGCGGGCCGTCCTTACTGAACCGCAGAGTCTAGGACGGCGGGAGCAATGCTTCCGCGAGTCTTAGGCGCTGGGTTCTTCGACTTCGAGACGCTGGCTGGTCCGAAGGACGCTCTCGAGCTCTGGGATTGCTTCCAAGAATTGGATGGCCAGGCGATGGCGCCAGAAACCGTCCGGATCGTCGGTGTTGGGCTCGACCCGGATGATCTTCCCCTGCACCTGGCGCGTTTCCGCGCTGTCGGGGGGAACGCGGAAGCTCAGCGTGACGATCGTATCGACCTCGAGGCGCACGGCCGACGAGACGCGGAGGCCGCTCAGGCTGGCATCGAAGGTGACTGCAGTGGATTCCTCTCCCTCGACGACTACCTGGACGGGGAACCAAATTGCATAGCGCTCGTGACGTCGTCGTTCACTCGACATGGGCGTCAGGATAACCGCCATTCCCACATGTACGACGCAAAATGTTTCGGCGATGGCGCTTCCGATGATCTTCTTGCGTAGCGCAGCGGGGAAGGGGGCGGGAAATTCGTGGAGATTATTGCAGGCGTAATTCTTGCTAATAATTCCGCTCGTGCGGCACACATCCGGCCTCTTGTTGAGCATGCTCGGGCTCGTTGCCTGCAGCTCCGATCGCCTCTCCAATTCCGGGGGAGGGGGAGGGCCGCAGCAGCCTGACTCCTGCGCAACCCCGACCGAGGGGTGCGCGTGCGACGCGACGGAGCCCGTCGAATGCGGGGTCGAAAAAGAACGCATCGGTGACTACGTCTCGTGCGCCCACGGGCAGCGCGTCTGCGAGCCCAGCGGAAAATGGGGGACGTGCGTCGAGTCCGGTACCACGATGCAGTTTCACTCCTCCGGTTCGATGAGCCTGATGGGACTCGGTTCCAGCAGCACGTGCGCCTCGAATCCTTGCGATCCGTATTGCAGCAACTTCATCGACACGCCGACCGATCTCGATGCCGGAGCCGACAGCGCGATCACCTTCAACGATGGCGGGTTGTCCCTCGCGGGCAAGCCAGCGACGGGTGTGAACTCCGCATGTACGTCGATCGAAATCACGCCGACGGCGGCGACCATCACGGTCACGTCGATTCCGACTTCAGGCAACTTCACGCCGCTGACGACGCCGTTCACGGCTCAGCTGCTTCCTGCAGGCTGTTACCCCGGAACGCCGACATTCCTCTGGTCGACGAGCCGTTACGACATCTCTTCGATGAGCTCGACGGGCACGCTGTCTCTCGTCTCACCGGTTGCAGGTCCCATCACCGTCACCGTGTACGCAGGAAATTTGTCGGCGGCCGCCAATGTTGACGTCGTCATCAAGGCGGTCGACACGTCCGAAGCGCCCTCCGGTGTGACGCCCGCATCCTTTCCGTCGGCGACAACGACCTTCACCGACGACATGAAGGTTCTCTATCCGTACAACAATACGGTTTTCCCGCTCGGCATGCTCTCGCCGATCCTGCAGTGGCAGCACGCCGGCGCCGTCGGTAACGCGAGCGGCGTCAAAGTCTCGCTGCGCTATCCGGCGACGAGCCCCACCTTCTCGTGGGAAAAAATTCAGAAGGAAGAGACGACCGTCTTCGACCCGACGATTCCAGCGTCGACGCCGAATACGACGTTGACCGCGCAGCCGCGCGCGTTCATCCCGCAATCCGTTTGGCGCGCGTTCGATCAGGCCGCAAAAGGCGGCATCGGAACGATCGCGTTCCAGCGCATCGTGGGCGGCAACGTCTACTCAGAGGTCACCGTTCCGATCAACTTCGCGACGGGCCAGCTGAAGGGAAGCGTTTACTACAACTCCTACGGCACGAACCTCGTCAAGAATTACAACTCGACGTACAACGGCGCATCGTTCGGTGCCGCGACGCTCGGCATTCGTCCCGGTGCGACCACTCCAATCGTCGTCGCCGGAAAAGACACGACCAACGACGGTTGCCGCGTCTGTCACTCCGTTGCGGCGAACGGCTCCATTCTTTCGACGGAGACCGGCAATCACTACGGCGTCGTCATGACGGACCTCACGCAGACGTTCCAAGGTGGAACGCTCTACGACGTCAACCAGACCTCGTCGGACTATTGGAGCTTCCCCGGCATTGCGCCGGACGGGAAGACCGCGATCAACGCCTCCAGCAATTCTTCGTTCCTCTACTCACTCGCGGCCGGTACGCGAGGCGCGACGATCACGACGACCGGTCTTCCTTCGGGATTCGGCGCAGAGTTCCCCTCGTTCTCATTCGAAGGAAAACGCGTTGCCTTCAACTGGTGGGGCGGCACCTCGGGCGGTGTCACCGGCGATCATCGCGACCTCGCCGTGATGGACTTCGATCCCACGACGAAGGCTTTCTCGAACATCCGTCGCATCGAGAACGTCTCCTCACCCACGACCGACACGTGGCCCACGTTCCTTCCTGGTGGCGACTCGGTCCTCTATCAAAAAGACCTCATCGACAGCGTCAGCTACAGCGGCAAGACCGTAGGATCAGGCGTCGGCTACACGCGCTCCGGTTGCGACACCCGAGACAACGCTTGCAACAACATGGGCAAGACGGCCGAAATCTGGTGGGCACAAGCCACCGGAACCGCAGCGCCGACTCGCATGAACAACCTCAATGGTCTCGACAGCGCCGGTGCCCTCACGATTCCCGTCGTCACGACAGGGGCGGGAACCGATGCCGATCCGAAGACGTTTCACAATCCGACATATGAAGGGAAGCTCAACTACGAGCCTACCGTTCTCCCCGTCGAAGCGGGCGGTTACTACTGGACCGTCTTCACTTCACGACGCCTCTTCGGCAACGTCGCGACCATCAATCCCTGGTGGAGCGATCCACGATGGAAAAACATCTCCCAGGAGCCGACGACCAAGAAACTCTGGGTATCCGCCGTCAAGAAGGGGGCGGCCGGTGGCACCGATCCCAGCGCGCCTGCTTTCTATCTTCCCGGACAAGAGTATTTCGCGGGTAACTCGCGCGGCTATTGGGTTCTCGATGCGTGCAAGACGCCGTCGACCTCTCCGACCGCGGCGAACCTCTGCGAAACGGATCTCGACTGCTGCGGCGCGCCGGCGACGGCACGATGCAACCTCGACTCCCCGCTCACCAATCCGCCGACGCGCCATTGCGTTCCCGTGTCCGCATCGGCATGTGTGCCGACGAACTCGACGACGCTCACGTGCTCGACCAGCGCCGAATGCTGCGACTTCGCGACGGGCGCCCAATGCATCAGCGGCTTCTGCAAGATCCCGCCGCCGGTCGACCTCTACGTAGAAGGCACGTTCGAGCGAGATTTCGCAGCGAGCTGCGGCAAGGGCACGCGCCCGGTGTGGCAACTCTTCGAGTGGCAAGCCACCGTTCCTACGGGCACGAAGATCACGTTCAAAGCGCGCACTGGCGACACGAGCGCTGAAGTCCTAGCGGCTTCTCCTGTCGGCGTCGGTATTGCAAATCCTCCGGGTAGCGCGGCATGGACGAACGCAGGCTTCACGGTCGACTCGGCGTTGAAAGCCGTTGGTCAAGTCTCGAAGCAACAGCTGCGCGTCAGCTTCACGCTCACTCCGTCTGCAGATCGCGTGTACACTCCAAGCTTGCAGACGTGGCGTCTCCTCTACGACTGCATCCCCAGCGACTAAGACTTTCATTCTTGGATAATGGTGAAACCGTGAAGAAACGAAGCTCTGCCTCTCTCCACCGCTTCACTGCATGCGCGCTCCTCGCCTCGTCCCTAGGCACGGCATTTTTCGCAGCCTGCGGAGGCGACGACACGCCGCCGCCATCGAGTCTTCTCGACGCGACGGGCGGTTCGGATACGAGCCGCGAGGGGGCGACGCTCGACGGCGATACTTCGAGTGACGGATCGACCGACGCCCCTGACGGATCCATTCCGCTTGGCGATGCAACCGCCGACGGCAACAACGTTTCCGACACGAATCCCGGAGTCGATGCGGCACCGCCGCCGCTCGTTTGCAGCTCACTCTCGTCGCTCGCAGCCGCGGGTGCAGCACTTCCGATTTCGACGGGCAGCGATGACTGGCTCGGCTCCGTGAGTCCCGACGAGCTATCGATCGCGTGGACCGCTGGCAACTCCGGCGCATTCACCGTCTACTATTCAGACCGATCCGCCACGTCGAACGCATTCGGTACGCCCAAGGTTCTTGCGGGCTCGTTCGCATTCGATCGCGTTGCCCTCTCTCCCGATGGCCTCACGATCGTCGCCGTGAGTGCTAACCGGAAGAGCTTCGCGGAATTCGCGCGCGCGAGCCGCACCGATGCTTTCGGCGCCGGCAACGATACCTTCGTCAACATCAACGACGACGCCGTCGGGATGGCGGCGTCGTTCGGAGATCCGGTGTTCGCGCCGAACAGCTTCCAACTTTACTATTCTGTGTACGACGGCACCGCGACGTCGACGATCTACTCGACGCAGCGCATCTTCAAGAACGACAACTGGCAGTCGGGCACGCCGATTCCCTCGCCCAACGAGCTGAAGGCGCAAGGCGCACTTCGCCGCCGCCCGACGGGCCTCTCGTCCGACTCGCGCATCCTTTTCTATTACGACGAGGTCGCGAGCAAATCGTTCGCCGCGACCTACACCTTCGGGGCGACGACGTTCGACAAGTTCACGGATCTCGGCGCCGTTTCTGGCGTCCAGGTCAACAACGCTTGCTCGCGCTTCTACTTCAGCCGCACCGCGACCAACGTCGATCTCTTCGCGACTCCCTGATCCGAACCTTCATCGAGGTCTTCGATTCGGAAGCCGAGAAGGAGCGCCCGCGAAAGAGTGAAAGGGTACGGATGCATCGTCTGCATCGCGTACCCTATTCGTTGATGGGGTGACCGACGGGTTTCGAACCCGCGACAACCGGAGCCACATTCCAGTGCTCTACCAACTGAGCTACGGCCACCAAGAGAGCGCGTAGCCTACCCGAGTCCGCGCGAAACTCAAGACCCGAAGAGCGCGTCTCATCAACCTTGTCGCGCTCGAACCTCGCCCCGGCGAGCGTGCCTGAGCCGAGATATTTTTGCAGAGTCGAATGGCAAGGGGTCGTCCCCGCGCTCCGATTGTTCTTTGGCGGTTCCGGTTCCGTACCTGCTTCAAGAGGCGCCCGCCCATTGAGGTTCGGAGGCTACATGCAATGTGCACAGAAACGTTCACGCGCCCTCGCGAATCCCTTCCGCAAAACCAAAGACTTAAGTGTAAACTCCGCCGCAGATAGGGGAACGAATGCGCGCAAAAATTATCGGAATCAATGCCGTCATCATCCTTCTCGTCGGTGCGATGGCCTTCCTTCTCGTTCGCGGAGCCGTGAACGAAGCTGCTGGCAACAAGCAAGAGCTCTCAGAAAGCTCACAGCGCACGGCGAAATTGGCTGCAAATCAGCTTCTTTTGAAAGGATTGAAGACCGAGCGTTGGCTCGACGATCGC
>JAHFDV010000093.1:0-5238 GCA_023248815.1 Myxococcales bacterium | reverse complement strand
TCCGCAATTCGCGGACGTCATGGGCAAAGCAAGCCCGGATGCTCGCGCAGACGCCGCCACCGCGGCAGCGGACGCGACTTCGAGCGCCGCCAAGGGCGCGGGGCTCGCGCCGTCGATCGTCCTCCTCACGAACGAGAAGGGTCGCGTCATCGGACGCAACGGAACGACCGGCGCTCGCGGCGACGATCTCTCGGCGCTCTATCCCGGCTTGAAAGATGCGTTGGCGAACGGACGCTCCGGAACGGAGATCTGGGCGAATGCCTCGCACGGCGATCAATTCCTCGTTTCCTACGTTCCGCTTCGGGAAGGCGGCCGCGTGGTCGGTGCGCTCGCTGCAGGCTTCACGCTCAATGACGAGCTCTCGGCGGTCGGCAATGCCGTCAATCATCCGGTGAAGCTCATCCGTTCGAGCGCCTCGGGCGTCGACGTTCTCGCGAGCTCCGCCAACGCGCAAAAGAGCGCGGAAGCGAACGACAAAGCCGCGCTGGACGGTGCACTCACCTCCGGTGTCTCGTCCGTCGCAGCTTCGGACGGAATCGTTGCTGCCTCGATTCTCGAGGGCTTTCGCGGCGACCGCGTAGCGCTCATCGTCCAGGCACCGGGCTCTCTGATTGCTGGAGCTGCGCTCTTCGGCCTCTGGCCAATCCTCGGCGCCGTTCTCATCGGCCTCGTACTCGTCGCCGTCGCTGGCTGGTTGCTCTCGGACTACATCGATCGCCCCATCGCGACGATCGAAGAAGGCCTTCTCGCGATCATCAATGGCCAAACGGATCGCCGCTTCGGTCTCGAGCATCCCGAGCTCGGCGCCATCGCATCGCGAATCGATCAGCTCCTCAATCAGCTTCTCGGCGTCGAGGAAGACAACACGGACGAGGAAGGACGCATCAAGTCTTCGACGGCGTCGTCGTCGGCAGCATCTTCTTCGGGGGATGATGGTGGTGAAGATGAAAGCGCGGTCGCGCAGCGTCTCGCCGGCGAGCCAGCAGCGGCCTACTACGCTCGGCTCTTTCAAGAATACATCGCCGCCAAGAAGAGCCTCGGAGAGGCGACAGACCACATCACCGCCGCTGCGTTCGAAGGCAAGATCAAGCAGATGGAGCAAGACACCGCACAAAAAATGGGCAAGCCCGTTCGGTATCGCGTCCAGGCTGCAGGCAAAGAAGTGAAGCTTCTCGCCGTCACCGTCGGCTGAGTCGAAGCGTTCCTGACGGGAACGTAAGGAGGGCGATTCGTTCGGCGAATCGCCCTTTTTTTTCGTTCGATTCTCTCGTCGCCCGCGCATTCCTCCGGCGTTTCCCTTGTCGCGAGGAGAAAGCGTGCTTATCGTGCGCGCGTCGGCCTCTGGAAGCCTCGAGAAGGGGACTTCCGCCGACATTCACACGCGAGGACTGACGGCCGACATGGGACTTTTCGATCTCTTCAAGAAGAAAGAGGGCGCTACGGCGAGCTCCTCGAACGTGGCCAAGTGGGCTGACCGCGTCTCCGACAAGCGCGCGCAGGCGTACGACCGCCAAGAAGCTCTCGCACTCCTCGCTGACCTCAAAACCGAGGAAGCCGCACGCGCGCTTCTTCGTCGCTTCACATTTGCGACGGATCCCTCCATCACGGATCAGGAAGAAAAAGAGACTGCGTTCGAAGGCATCATTGCGGCGGGTCAAGAGGCCCTCGCGCCAGTGCGTGACTTCGCAAAGAAAGCCGAGAGCCTTGCTTGGCCCATCCGCGTCTTCAAGACGCTTCTCAGTCAAGACGCGTATCTCGAAGAGCTCATCAAGCTTTTGGAGCCGTGGGACACCGAGTACTCGAAGTTCATCGATCCCAAACTGCAGCTCCTCGCGGCTCTCGAAGACGAGAAGCATCCGTCGATTCGCGGCGCGGTCGAACGCTTTCTAGAAGACACAAACGAAGCCGCGCGATTCGCGGCAGTCGCGGTTCTCCTGAAGCAAGACGAACCTGAGGCGCTCGTCGCATTAGGCAAAGCACTCCCCGAAGAAGAGAGCCTCCGCGTGAAGAACCGCATGGCGTTAGGTCTCTCGAACTCCGGCTGGACGATCCCGAAGGATCTCGAGCCCGTGTTCGAGCGCGGTCTGCCCCCGGGGTACCGTCTCAACGACGGTCGCGTTCTCCGCCTCTAACCCCGCACAAAACGAAACCGCCGCGAGGGATGAACCATCGCGGCGGCGTCTTGCGTGCGCTCGTAGCGCTACGCGCCGAGCATCACTTCTTGGCTTGCTCTTGCTTCTCTTCCTCTTCGACGTCGCTCACCTTGAGCTTCGGGAACGAGAAGCCGATGTTGACGCCGATGAGCTGGTTGAACTTGAACGTCTGATCGGCAGACGTGATGCGCTGATCCGGGAACTTCCCGTTCTCGCCCGCACCGCGCGAATCGAAGCCGCCGCGATTCCACGAGAAGGGAAGCGCGCGGTATTCGAGATTGAGTGCCATCAGCCCTTTGGAGAAGGGGAGGTAGAAGTTGAAGCCGAGGCCGAAGGTCGGCGCGAGGGCCGTGCGGCTCGACATGTCGAACGTCTCTTTGCGCTCGGCGCCGACACATTGACCGACTTCACAATTCGCGCGCTCCTTGAGCCCGACGAAAGCGAGACCGCCGTGGAAGTAGGCGTCCGTATCGACGAAGATCTTCTGGAAGAGCGCGATCTTTCCGCGAAAGGGGACCGCTTGGAGCTGCGGCGCGGCGATCCATTGCATCGTGCCGGTCTGATCTTTGTAGTTGCCGCTCACGTTGAGCCACGTCTGCGGATTCGATGGCGACTTGGCGTCGATCTTGTCCGTGAGGTCCGTCGTGGGATTGATGACGCCCGCTGCGCCCCAGACACCGATGCCGAGCCAGTCGGTGATGTTGTACTGGAGACGGAGGCTCGGCATCATCTGACGACGGTACTCGTCGAGAAGGGTGAACGAGAAGCCGGGAGCGACCTCGAAGCGACCTTTGCGATAGAGGCGTTCGTGCTTCACGGCGGGCGCTCCAGCGAGCGGACCGGTGAGCTGAATCTCTTGCGCCGAGGCCGTCTTCTCCGAAGCGAGGAACCCAACGGCGAGGACTGCGGCGAAACCGCATGCCTTGGTCACGCGACCAAGACCGGAAAGTGCAGAATTCTCACGAGTGATCATGGTGGTCATCCTTCACTTCGGAAGTCGGTATTCCCAGCTGGGAGGAATGAAGAAAGAGAGGCCGAATTGCGCCTGGACGTTGTTCGTGAGCTGGTTCGAGTCGCTGTACCACTGGCTCTTGTCTTGCGGGTCGCGGGCGATCGTGAGCGACTCGAGCTGTTCGCTGTAGATGTAGTCGCGAACTTCGAGATTCACGGCAAGCCAGCGGTTGAAGAAGATGCGGAGACCGAGGCCGGCGTTGAAGGCGACCTTCGCCTTGTAATCGAAGGCGCGGTTGTCAGGGTCGATGACGGGGATTGGACGCGTGAAGAGCGCACCGACACCACCGACGACGTACATGTCGAAGTGGAAGATGAAGTCCGAGAAGCCTGCGAACTTTCCGTAGATCGGCACGTACGTGAAGTTGAGGTTCGCGTTCCACTGATACTCAGTGAGGGGAACGGCAAGACGCGTCGCACGGCGGTTCGTGAAGTTGAACTCCGAGTCCGAAGTGAAGGGCTCGTAGTAGTGGCCGTTCACGCCGACTGCGAGGACGTTCGAGATCCAGTAGTTGATCGCGAGGCCGGGCGCGGGGTGCCCGACGAACTGATCGTTCAAGGTCTGCGACCAGTAGGGATTCACTTCGACGCGGTGACGACGAAGCGCATAGATCTGCTGCACGGCGTAGACGTCGGCGCTGATCTCGCGATTCGCAGCGGCCTTGATGTCGCTCTCTTTCGGACATGCCGAAGGGTCGATGTCACAGATGCCGCCGGACGTTGCCGAAACAGGCGGCGTGTCCGTCGTTGCGGGCGCGGTGCCGGGCGCATCGAGGTTGACGTCACCAGCCGGGGGCGTTGCCGGAGGGGCAGGAGCGTCGAGGTCCATGCTTCCGCCCGGAGCAGCCGCTGGAGGCGGAGTTGCGGGGGCCGCTGGAGGCGCCTTGCCTTTCTTCTTCTGAGCCCAAGCCGGCGAAGCCGCCGTCGTGAGCACGAGCGAAAGAGCCAAAGCTGAACAGAGCGTGTGCGCGTGCGAACGACGTCGTCGCTTCGGTTTCACCCCGTGAAGGAGCGTCCCTGGTACCAGATTCATTTCAACCTCATTCTCGCGAGAGGGGCTCTTGTAAGTGTTCGAAAACCTTCGGACTATTGCTTCCCGGCGCAAAGCGGTCGCGACCTTAGCATGCTTTCATCGCGCCCATCAATGAGAAGTGTTGAGCTTTTTTCACTCCCGCTTTGAACATGTCCGACGATCGTCATCTCGTGGATTAAACCGACCATCAAGCGGCGACTTCGTCGCCTTCTGACTTCCCGAAAAGGGCTTCCACGAACTCTTCGGCATCGAACTCGCGAAGGTCTTCAGCGCGCTCGCCTAGACCGACATAGCGAACGGGGAGTCCGAGCTCGTCCGCGATGGCGAGCACGATGCCGCCTTTCGCGGTTCCATCGAGCTTCGTGAGGATGACGCCCGTGAGATCGACCGCTTCTTTGAAGAGCGTCGCCTGCTGAATTGCGTTCTGCCCCGTCGTCGCGTCGACGACGAGCCACGTCTCATGTGGCGCTCCTTCGAAGGCTTTTCCGATCGTGCGGCGCACCTTCTTGATTTCGTCCATGAGCGGAGCCTTCGTGTGGAGGCGACCTGCCGTGTCGACGAGGAGAAGATCGATGCCCGTATCTTTCGCGCGTGTCGTCGCTTCGAAGGCGACGGCGCCAGGATCGCTTCCCTCTTTTCCTTTCACAACGTCGACACCGACGCGCTTCCCCCACACTTCGAGTTGCGCGACCGCGGCGGCGCGAAACGTATCTCCCGCCGCGAGAAGGAGCTTTTTTCCCGAAGCATCGAACTTCGTGGCGAGCTTTCCGATCGTCGTCGTCTTTCCGACGCCGTTCACTCCGACCATCAAGACGACGGTTGGCTTTGCGGTGAGCTCCAAGCCGCCTTTCCCGCGCGAGAGAATCGCGACGGCTTCTTCACGAAGGCGCGCCCAAACGGCGTCGGCGTCCGCGAGCTCCTTCTTCGCGAGGCCATCGCGCACGCGAGCAAGAATTCGTTCGGTCGTCTTCACGCCGACGTCGCTCGTCAGCATCACTTCTTCGAGCTCGCCGACGATCGCGGGATCGATCTCTTTTTTGC
>JAHFDV010000400.1 GCA_023248815.1 Myxococcales bacterium | reverse complement strand
ATGCGGCGGTCGAGCGTCGATAGAGCTTCCTTCTTTCGGAGCTCGTAGTGGTACTTCACGATGCTCGTGACGGCATCGCGGTAGTCTTTTGCGCTGCGTTCGTAGGCGCCCGTTTCGACAGCGAGGGCGTCGAGAGCGGCAAGTTGCCCGGCCGATGGAGCAGGAAGCTGAACGACCTTCTTCGCAGGAGCTGCCAGTTCAGAAGGTGGCGTCGCACTCGAGACGGGAATCGTCCCTTCGCCGGCGTCGGCCGAAGCCGAGCCGCTCGCCGTTACGGACGTCGCTACGGGGGTGGTGGTCGGAGCTGCGCCCGCGTCGGAAGCGCCTGCCGGCTGCCCGCCGTTGACTTGCTGCGCCTGCGCGCCTTTGGGATCGAACGAAGTGATGGCAATGACGAACGCGATGCCGCCCGTCAGAGAAAGCTGCTTCCAGAGTCTCATTTCGCACCTTCTGGCTTCGCAGCCGACTCACCTGCGTCGTCGAGCACTTCGCGGAGCTCTTCATCGAGCACTTGCTCTTCGCGAACGCGTTCCATCTGCAACTGGCGAACGCGCGCGAGTTCCTCTTCACGAACTTCCCACGCCTGCTCCGTCACGCCGACGTCGGCGCGAAGAACGATGCTGCGAAGCTTTTCGCCGACGAGGATGAAGTTGCGCTCGGCGACGCGCCCCACGAGCTCGCGCGATTCGTCGTCGAGTCCGTTGAGCTGACCTTGGAAGCCCGCGATCTTCGCAGACTCGGCGTCGATCTTGGCGCGGAGCTCCGAGACTTTGGCAACGACTTTTTCGTCTAGGCGATTGAACTCCGCGACGAGGCGGTCTTCAGCTGCACGCGCATTGGCGAGCAGTGTCGCAACTTCACCCGAGTAGCGTTGAGCGTTGCCACCCGCGACTCCGCTCTGGGCGAGTTGAACTTCGCGCTCGACGAGGCCACGAAACTCTTCGCGCACTGCAGCGTCATGCTGGAAGCGCGAGTCGCCGAGGCCGATCTGTGCGCGCCCGATTTCTACCTGCTTGCGAAGTTCGACCGCTTGCGCAGTGAACATGCGGAGCTCGCGCTCGTTCGTGTCGAGCTCCATGCGGAACCGCTCGGTCTCCGTCGGCGGGCGCTGGATGCCGCGCTTTTGATCTTCGGAGAGCATGCGGCGAAGGCCGTTCACGACAGCTTGAAGTTGATCGACCTCTTGGAGGCTCTGCGAGAGCTTCTGCGACGCGCCGTTCCACTGCTCCGTCCCCGCTTGATCGCGAAACGCGAAATCCGCTTCGGTGACGGGTGTCGCTTCGATCTCTTTCATGAGCTCGCGGCGACGATTGCGAAGCGCTTCGAACTCACCCGTGACCGTCGGGGATTCTTCTTCATCGAGACCCTTTGCGATCTCCAGACGAGCGTGCGCGATGCGGTTGATGAGCGCGATCGCCTTTTTTTCGCCGGCCAAAAGCTCGGGGAATGCGCGCACGCGATTCGATGATTCCGAAAGCGCAATGAGCTTCGAGACGAGCGACTCCGACTCCTTGATGAGTTTGCGGCAACGCGCAACGTCTTCGAGGATCGCGAACGCACGCTCGCCGTTTTCGCCTTCGCGTGCCCAACGGAGCGCGAGAGGAGGAAGTTCGTCGGACTGCTGAAGCGCGTCCATCTGCTGGCTCGAGAGCTTCTCGTAGAACGCTTGGAGGTTGCCGCGCGTTGCTGAGAGGAAGGTGTCGACCTTCTGGTGCATCGGCTCGAACTTTGCGCGGACGCCTTCGTAGATCTCGAGCGCCTTCGCGAACGAGCCTTTGCGGAGGAGAAGGTCTGCGCGGAGAAGTGCGCCGTCGCCGATGAACGATGCGTTGGGATCGGAAACCGAGAGCACCTCGAGCGCTCGCTCGGCGCGGATCACGTCGCCTGCGCGGACGTAGACCCAAGCCACTTCGTAGAGCATCGTCGCGAACTCTGGCGAGGAGCGATCGATGTGACCGTAAGCATCCGCCGCTTGTTCGAATTGATCGGTCTCGTAGAGGAGACGCGCGATCGCCATCCAGCCGAGATCGACGACGTGGCGGTTGTCGGGGCTGTCGACCGTCATTTCCGTGAGGGTGCGGAAGACTTCGATCGCGGGTTTGTAGTTGTAACGAACCTCGCCGGGCTTCGAGCCTTCGACGGGTTGTGCCTGACGGAGAGCGACGA
Organism: Myxococcales bacterium; assembly: GCA_023248815.1. GTDB lineage: Bacteria > Myxococcota_A > Polyangia > Polyangiales > Polyangiaceae > JAHFDV01. The sequence continues at coordinate 3,690 of JAHFDV010000400.1, read as the reverse complement.
GGCCTTGGAAATAGCGCGCTTGATGGCCGTACAGCCCGGCTACCGGGATCGACTTGAAGGCCGTCTCCGCTTGCGCGAACTCCTTGCGGAAGTAGTGCGCTTTGCCGCGCGCGTACTGCAGCGCTTCGTCCACCTGTGACGGAGGAATCTGCGAGAGCTTCGCGAAGATGTCGTCGAGCGAGCCGACGTCGCCGATGCGAATCGAAACGTCGATGAGACGCGAGAGCGCGCGACCTTGATACGAGGTGAAGCGCGGATCGGCACTGCGATCGACGAGCTTACGCAAGTCACGACGAGCCGCGAGATACTGATGGTCGTTGTAGAAGGCTTCGCTACGAAGCCACAGCGCATCCGGGAACGCGCGCGTGTCGGGATACCCTTCGGTGACTTCCGTGAGCGTCGTGACCGCGGCGTCGTATTGCTTCAAACGAAGAAGCACTTCTCCGTTGGCAAGCCGTTGTTCGGGAGTTGCCGCTTGCGCGAGCGCCGTTTGAGAGGCGGCTTGAATCGTCGGCAATTCCCGATCGGCTGCGTCGATGTCGGCGCGTGCCGAATCGAAACGCGCGCGCGAGTCAGCGAGGGAAAGGCCGCTTGCGAAAAAAACTATCGCAAAGGGGCGAACTCGCATCGGTTATTTCCCCTTGTTTTCTTGTGCACCCGGAGCGGCAAGCGCCTGCGCGGCTTCCTTCCACTCGATCGCGGGGCGCTGCTCGAGCGGCGTCGTGACGCCACCCTTCTCCATCGCAACCGCGCGGACCGACATCGTCTTGCCGTCGGCAGCGGTGAAGGCGTGACCCGACTTCACTTCGAACTTGTAGCCCTTCAGGTACGTGAAGACGCCGTAGCCGTTGCCCTGGAAGTTCAAGACGACGTTGATCGTGTGGTCGCCCGACGGAATCGAGCCCGTGTAGATCGGAACTTCTTTTTGCTCGGCGAGCGTGCCCGACTCGTCCTGCTTATTGAATTGAACGGCGCCGTCCATGATGACGGTTGCTTTGACGAGGCGGAACGCGCTCGACATCTCGTTGACGAGAACGATCTCGGCGCGGGCGCCTGCTCCGCCTCCGGAGATGATCGTGTCCGAGAGAAGCGAGAGACGACGATGGCTGCGGCGGATTTGGTCCTTCAGTTCGTCTACGCGCGACTCGAGATCGCGAAGGCGAACGGCGTACGTAGCTCCGTCCATCGAGGCTGCAGGTGCCGGCGTCGTTGCCGTGCTACCCGCAGGCGCTGCGCTCGCGGCGCCGGCCGTCGATGCTGCCGCGCTCGTGGCGCCCGCCGTCGTCGAAGACGCAGCAGCGCTCGTCGCGGGGGCTGCCGAAGCCGAAGCTTTGGCAGAGGTGGCGGTGGTCGTCCCCTTCGCGCCGCCCGTCGTCTGGGCCAACGAATAAGAGGTAAGTACAAAAGTGGTAATGCCGAAAAAGAGACCAACGGACCGTCGCATGCCTTTTAGTTCCTTTCGCCGCGAGTGGAATCTCACCTTCCCGGGCGCGCGCAGCTTAGATGGTTACTGGTGCCCCTTGCAACCACTTCGTCTTCTCTTTCCGCCAACTTATCCCAGATCCGACGCGAAGCGTCATCAAGGGCACGCCAGTCGGCTAGGATGGGCCTCGACAATCGGCGCATTTCATTCCTGAACTTCATCCGATTCCAAACACTTCCGCGCGCATTGGTCTCGCGTCACATCAAGGCAGGTTCCGGTAGCGTTCTGACCGACGAACGGTCAGCGACTCGAGGCTGCGCGGGTGAGAAGGTCCGAGCATGCCCTTCCAAACAGCACTGAGCACGCGAGCAACTACCTGGCACCGATTCAGATCGAAAGGCCTCTCCGGAACGTCTGAACCTCGTCGTGAGAATTCGAACGGATCGCCACTCCAACTTTGGTAGCCTGCCCCGCCGGTCCCGCTGGCCTTGCTCGCGTTGGCGCTCCTGCCTTCTTCGAGAACACCGAGCGGGCCCGCTCCACAATGGCGGCATCATCGAACGACAGCGACGAGGCGTTGATGAAGCGCTTCCAGGCAGGGGACAAGACGTCTTTTGCGCTGCTCGTCCGTCGGTATCAGGGGCCGCTCTACAACTTCGCGCTCCGCCACGTTCGCGTCGACACCGCCGCCGAAGACGTCGTGCAGGAAGCCTTCATTCGCGTCGTGCAAAATGGCGCGGAGTTCAAATTCGAATCGCGCGTCTCTACCTGGCTCTTTTCGATCGCACGCAATCTGTCGATCGATCACCTCCGGAAAGCTGCGCTTCGCAAGCATCCTTCCCTCGATCAGCCAACCAGCGACAGCGAAGAAAGTCGCACGCTCGGAGAGACCATTGCCGACTCGAAGGAGACCGATCGCAGCGCCGAAGGAGAACGCCTGAAAGGGCGCCTCGAAGCAGCCGTTCGCCAGTTGCCAGAGGAACAGCGCGAGGTGTTTCTTTTGCGCGAGACGGGCGACATGCCCTTCAAAGACATCGCGGAGCTCACGGGAGTTTCCGAAAACACCGTGAAGAGTCGAATGCGTTACGCGCTCTTGCGACTGAAAGAATTGCTGGCGGACTACGAAGCCGACGCAAAAGCATTACATTGAGAAGGAACTAGGAATTTAGGCCATGGACTGCACGAAGTTCGAATCCGCGTTGTTCGACGAGCTCTACGGAGAGCTCGATGAAGTGACGCGCGCGAGTCTTCGCAAACACGAGGCCAGCTGCGAAAAATGCGCAGAGCTCGCAGCTTCGTTGCGGTCGGCAAAGGATGAGACCCATCTCGAAAAGGTGGAAGTGCCGGCTGGCCTCGAGCTCGCCATTCTCGAACGCGCATTCGGTGCCGGTGAGGGTGCGGCGATTCTTCGCGCGGCCGACGAGGCCACGCGGTCGGGGCTCACATCGGAAACGGGCGCGAGTGCTGCACGCGAAGCTTCGGTGCTGAGGCTTGCGGATGCTGCTCGCAAAGAGCCTGATCATCGCACGCCGTTCGCGCGTTTTCTGTCGACGGCGGGTTCGTGGGCGATGCGGCCATCGACGGCAATGGCGGCCGTATTCGTGTTGATGACGGGCACGAGCGTCCTTCTTCTTCGCGGACACGCCGATTCGCCGCGAAAAGAATCGATGACGATCACCGCGATTGGCGAGCCTGCCGAGCAAGTTGCGCCTGCAGCTTCGGCTGCGCCGCTGAGCGAAGAAGAGCTCGGTAAAGCGCACGGCGCTCCGCGGACGCCAGGCGCGGCGACGTCGCCGTCACTCGCGCAAGCCGGAGACGGACTCATGGGCGGTGGCCTTCGTAAGGGCGCGCCGAGCGATTACAACAACTACAACCCGCGTCCCACGACCATCGGCGGCGGATTTGCGGGGGCGTCGGGCGCCGCGAGGTCGAAGAAGTCGGATTCGAGCGGCGATCCCTTCGTGGCGGAGGGCGAGGCAAGAGCTCCGAGCGCAGAAGGAAAAATGGCGGCGCTTCCATCGAAGGCTGTCGCTCCCCCGCCCCCAGCTCCCGCCTCGGAGGCGAGCAAAGAGTACGATCCTTGTGCCGAGGTCTCGAAGAAGCACCAAGCTGCGGTCGAAGCCAACTCGGAAGCATCGGTCATAAACGCCGCCGCGAAATCGCTCGACGATTGCCGAGCGCGCCAAAGCTCCGTCGCAGCCAAGAAGTCTGCAGCAACGGCCAAGCCCGCGGGCGCAAAGCCGAATGCGCAAAAGCGCGCCGCCGAC
>JAHFDV010000399.1 GCA_023248815.1 Myxococcales bacterium | reverse complement strand
GTGCAGTGAAGCGCCCAGGAACGGGCGGCGGCGAAGCTCACTTCGCTGCGGTTCATCGCACGACGGACGACGTTCGCGTTGCGATCGTCATTCGCAAAGATGGTCGTGAAGTCGGTCGCGAGCGCGTGAGCGATCTTCGCGGCGCGCTTCATCACTACAACTCGGCAAGCGCCTCGTGGATCGTCACGACGGGTCAAGTGCTCTCCGGCGCACGTGAAGAAGCCTCGGCGCCTGGCGCGATCCCGGTCGCTCTCTACGACGGCATCGCGTTCGCGCGGCTCCTCGAAGAGCACGGCGTCGCGGTTCAGAAAGCCCAGCTTCCGATCGCTATCCCGGACCTCGAGCTTCTCGAGAGCCTCCGAGGCTGAACGAGCTCGCTGATTGCTGAGCCGTAGAAAACGCGGCTCGGCAATACTCGACGACGCGGCGGATCTCCTAGACGGGGATCACGCCGCGTTTTCGTTTGGGACGCTCGAGCGTCTTTTTCGCCGCCAATTTTAGGCCCCACGCAATCACGCGACGCGTATCGCGAGGATCGATCACGTCGTCGACGAAGCCCCACCCCGCCACCTTGTAGATGTCGATGCCGCTCTGAATGCGCGCCAAGATTTGCTCGCGCATCTCGGGTGTAGGCACCGCATCGCCGAAGATCTTCTTCGAAGCGATTCCCAGCATCCCTTCGGCGCCCATCACGGAGACTTCCCCCGTCGGCCAGGAAACGATGAGGTCCGGCTCGTAAGCGCGGCCTGCCATCACGTAGTAGCCCGCACCATAAGCTTTGCGGATGACGACCGTGATCTTCGGGACCGTCGCCGCGCTCATCACGTGCAGCATCTTGGCGCCATGACGAATGATGCCTGCGTGCTCGACCTTGCTGCCGACCATGAAGCCAGGAACGTCTTGCAAGAACAGCAAGGGTACGTTGAAGGCGTCACAGATCTGGATGAAGTGCGCGCCCTTGTCGGCCGCGTCTCCATCGAGAATCCCACCGAGAAAATTGGGCTGATTCGCGACGATGCCGACGCTCTTTCCGCCGATTCGCGCGAAGCACGTGATGAGGCTCTTGGCGAACTTCGGTTTGATGTCGAAGAGCTCACCGTGATCGACGACGGCGCGGATGAGCTTGTACATGTCGTAGGGCTTGCGCGCGGAATCGGGCACGAGATCGAGCAAGCTCTCTTCGCGGCGTTCAATGGGGTCCGTCACGGGAAGCGATGGCGGCAGTTCGTCCTCACTCGACGGCAGATACGAGAGGTACGTTCGCACGGCCGCGACACAGCTCTCGTCAGTGTCGAACTCGCCATCGCCGACGCCACTCACTTCGGAATGAATCTTGGAGCCCCCGAGCTCTTGCTCGCCGATCTCTTGCCCCGTCACCGCTTTGACGAGAGCAGGTCCGCCGAGCGCGAGGCTTCCCTTCCCTTTCACCATCGGCACGTAATCTGCGAGGCCTGGGATATAGGCCGTTCCTGCCGCTCCTGGGCCCACGACCGCAGCGACCTGCGGAACGACGCCGCTCATGATCACCTGCTCGCGAAAGAGATGCCCCGAGCCCGCGAAGAGTGCGATCGCGTCGGGATGACTGGAGCCGGGATCGATCCGCGCGCCGCCGGAGTCGATGAACCAGACCATCGGGTGGCGTCCACGAAGCGCCATTTGGCGTAGGCGAGTCACCTTTTCTTCGCCGGTTTGTCCGATGCTCCCGCCCTTCACCGTGAAGTCGTAAGCGGCCGCGCACACCATTCGTCCGTCGACTTTTCCGAATGCGCAGATGACGGCATCGGCGGGCGGCTTGTCGGCTCCGTCGCCCGCAGAGAGTCCCATTTGCGTTCCGTGAAGGCTCACCTCGAAAAACTCGCCAGCATCGAAGAAGAGCGCGAGCCGTTCACGCGCCGTGAGCTTGCCTCGCGCGTGTTGCTTTTCGATCTTCTCGGCGCCGCCCATGGCGCGGGCGACCTCACGACGCGCTTCGAGCTCTTTGACGCGGTCTCGCATGCTCATGGTTCGTCCCTCTCTCTTTCGCCGAATTACTTCCCCGTGAAGCGCGGCGGCCGCTTCTCGGTGAAAGCAAGAATTCCCTCGCGCGCATCTTCGGTTTGAAGACACGCGATGAGCTCGTCGCGGAGCTTCGGCAACGCGAGCTCCAGGCGCACGGTGTCTTGCTGGGCGAGCGCCCGGAGGCCGCGACGAATAGCCGACGGGCTTTTGTCGGCGAGCGAAAGAGCGAGCTTTCGCGCCTCAGCTTCGACGGCATCTTTTTCCACGACGTGCGAAACGAGCCCAAATTCGAGCGCTTTTTCTGCAGAGATCCGCTCACCGAGCAACATCATCTCGAGCAGCTTTCTCCGCGGGACCGTCCGGACGAGCGCCGACATGATCATCATCGGAAAGAGACCGAGGTTCACTTCTGGCGTACCAAATTCTATCTCGCGGCTCGCGATGGCGAACGTCGACGCGGCAACGATCCCGAGCCCGCCTCCGAGCGCGTGCCCGGCAACGGCGGCGACGACCGGAATTTCACTCTCGAAGAGCGCCTTAAGAAGGACGGGAAAGGCGTCGAAGTTCGGCGTCCCCGTCGCTTCTGCGAAGCTCGCTCCCGCCGAAAAGATCCTTCCCTCCGCGCGCAGCAAGACGACGCGCGTCCCATCTTCGCGCGCCGATTCGAGCGCCCTCGTGAGCTCGACGATCATTTTCGTCGAAAGCGCATTGCGGCGATCGGGGTCGTTCAACGTGACGATGGTGATCGACTGCTCTCGTTCGACGCGGATCTTCTCGTAGTCGGTCATCTCGTTTTTCCCCGTTTCGCGAACACTGCGGCGTGACGGCTCAGCGTGGAGGACCAAGCGAGAGAATGCTCCGCGCTTCCTCTACCGTCGCGACTTTGCGCCCCACGTCACGAACGAGGCGCGCTGCCACCTCGACGAGGGCGCCGTTCGACGACGCCATCTCGCCGCTCGGAAGGTAGAAGTTGTCTTCGAGGCCGACGCGCACGTTCCCGCCCAAGACGAGCGCCGTCGCGAGCATGCGCCATTGCGACGTGCTGATGCCGATGACCTCCCACTCGCTCCCTTGCGGCATCAGCTTGATCTGGAGCTGCAGGCTCTCGACCGTTGCGGGGATTCCGCCGAGCACGTTGACGATGAAGGAGAACTGGAGCGGCGCCTTCAAAAGGCCCATGTCGATGAGGGGCCAAACGCCGTGTGTATGACCCGTGTCGAAGCACTCGAGCTCGGGCTTCACTCCCGCCTTGTTCATCGATTCCAGAAGCTTCGCGATCTTTCCGTAGGTGTTCGGGAACACCATGTCGAAGACGAACTCTTTCTTTTTGTTCGAGTACTTCGAATAATTCATCGTGCCCATGTTGAGCGCGGCGATCTCGGGCGTGCTCTCTTCGATATAAGCGCACTGCTGCGAGACATCGTCGAGGATGGTGCCGGTCGAGAAGTTCAAGATGATGGGGCACCGCGCACGAATCTCGCGTTTGATTGCTGCGAACACGGCAGGCTCGAACGTGGGCGACCCGTCTTCATTTCGAGCGTGGATGTGAACGACCGACGCACCCGCGTCGTAGGCGCTCTTGGCCTCTTCGGCGATCTCGACGGCGGTGTAAGGGATGCCGGGATGCTGTTTGCGATTCGCGAGCACGCCGCTCAAGGCGCACGTGATCACGCAGAGATTGGGATCACGTTGGGTCATCGAGGCTCCGGAAATTCACGAGAGAGCACTGTTCTGAACGATTTCGAAACGTGATTCACGAGTCGATTGAATGCGCGCACGTCGGCAACGGGTAGCGTCTCGATCGCTTCACGAAGTATCGAGAGTGGCTCGACGGGAATCTCCGCGGCGATCTTGCGGCCTTTCTCCGTGAGGTGGATGCGCACGACACGACGGTCTTTGTTCGACCGCACGCGCTCCACGAGCTCCTCGCGTTCCAGGCGGTCGACGATGCCAGTCATCGTGCTGTTCTGCGCTTTGATCGCGTCGGAGAGCTCCGTCAGCGAGAGGTCGCCGAGCTTCGCGAGCATCGTGACGACCGACAGCTGTGGGCCCGTGATGCTCGCGCGAGCGGCGATGCGCTTCACGAGAAGGCGGTTCTCTGTGTAGAGATAGACGAGCTCCCTCGTGATGGCGTGAATCTCCGGCTCGACGGAGGTTTTCTTTACGCGCACGGACATTTGCTGTCCTAAATAACTACTCCTCCGCGAAGCCCGAGCGAACCGAATTCTTCGCGGCAAATTCGTTCCAGGTGCTCGTGCGAAGGTCGCTTCGAGTTGTGCTAGGGTCGCGCCCGTGCGTGACGAGTCAGCCGAGTTCGAAATCAAGGTCGCAGACCTCTCCAACGGTTCCCGAGACTATACGGGCAAGATCCGCCGCGAGTGGCTGAGAGGCGCTCTCGAGGAAACGGACATCTCGGTGGCCGACGAGGACGGAAACGTTCGCTATTCCGCGCAAAAGCTCGGCTCGGACGTCCTCATCGATTTCGACGCCCAAATGGTCCTTCGAGCGCCATGCGCTCGGTGTCTCAAGGACGCTGACGTCCCCGTTCGAGCCCGTCTGAAAGCGCTTTTCGTGCCTGAAAAGAGCCGAAAACTCGAAGTCGACATGACGGAAGACGGGACCGAAGTCTCGAGCACGGACGCCGAGCTCTACGGCTACGACGGCGAAGTCGTCATCATCGACAACCTCGTGCGAGACGAACTCCTGCTCGAGTTACCGATGACCCCCTTGTGTTCCGATGCCTGCCCAGGTATTACCCCTCCCCCCGAAGAGGAGTCGGAAGCCGCGGCGATCGACCCGCGCCTTCAACCACTTCTCCGATTCAAAAAACTGAACTCCTAACTGAGAGATAACCGTGGCCGTACCTAAGCGACGCACCAGCCGTTCGAAGCGCAACATGCGCCGAGCGAATCACGACAAAGTCACCGCGCCGAACATTTCGCCATGTGGCAATTGCGGCGAGCCGATGGTCCCCCATCGCGCCTGTCCGGCCTGCGGTTTTTACAAGGGAAAGCAAGCCGTTTCAGGCAAGAAAGCCTGAAGTCAGAACATCGATGGCGCCCGCGCGAAATTCGTAGCGGCGCCCTCTGGGCCTAGCGCGGCCGACTAACTGCGCCGAATGCGCGCCGTACTTCAACGTTGGCGCGCATTGTCACGTTCAGCGTTCGCAAGGAGACTCGAGCATGAAGACGGCGTGGGTTTTTCCAGGACAGGGAGCACAGTCGATCGGGATGGGCCGCGCGCTCTATGATGCGTCGCCGAAAGCCAAAGAAGTGTTCGAGCGTGCAGACGCTGCGCTCGGTGAGAAGCTCTCGGAGCTCATCTTCAACGGTCCCGAAGAAACGCTCGTGCTCACGGAGAATCTGCAGCCGGCGATTTTGACCGTGAGCATTGCGGTGCTCGAGGCGATTCGCGAACGCTATCCGTCGATTCAGGCCCCCGCGTTCGCCGCGGGCCACTCACTCGGTGAATACAGCGCCCACGTTGCTGCAGGCGCGCTCGGGCTCGAAGACGCCGTCCGCCTCGTTCGCGCACGTGGTCGCGCGATGCAGAGCGCCGTTCCTGCGGGCACGGGCGCCATGGCGGCGATCATGGGTATCGACCCGTCGGCGCTCGACGCTCTCTGCGCCGACGCAAGTGAGGGAGAAGTCGTCTCGGCGGCGAACTTCAACGCACCGGGACAAATCGTGATCGCGGGAACTGCCGCCGCGGTCGAGCGCGCGTGCGGGCTCGCCGCTGATCGCAAAGGGAAAGCGATTCCTCTCAAGGTTAGCGCGCCCTTTCACTGCAAGCTCATGCTTCCCGCCGCCGATGTCGTGAGGAATGAGCTCGACAAGCTCGACGTGAAGGCGCCGGCATTCCCGGTCATCGC
>JAHFDV010000092.1 GCA_023248815.1 Myxococcales bacterium | reverse complement strand
CGCGCTTCACGAAGGCGACGCGGATCTTCTCGTTCTCGTGGAGCGACGCCGGCAGGGCTTTCAGTCGCGAAGGCCAGATCTCGTCCTTGAACGCATTCCCATCGCGATCTTTGACGTACGTGAAGGTCGACGGTACGCCGTCGTTGTCTTCCACGACCCGTTCTTCGAACTTCGGAACGACCGTGACGATCGTGATCTCGGGCGGCGCGTTGTCGATCGAATTGGCGAAGACCTTGCGAATCAGCGCCAAAAAAAGAAGTGGAACGGCCACGACGAGAGGAAGGAGGGCAAGGAACGAGCGCGTCTGCCAAAACGCGAAACCTGCGAAACCGAGAAACGCGAGCCCGAGCCAGAGGGCAACCTCGCGGATCTCATCCGGACCGCGGTCGCGCCGCTCTTTGATCGTGGACACGCCTTGGAGGTTGGCGATGACTTCTTCTTTGGTCGTCGACGCCGAGATCCACTCGAGCTGCTTCGGCGTGAACTCTTCGGTGGCGACTTCGCTCGAACGATAGGTCATGAGAAAGACGACCTTCGAGCCGAAGCGCAGGTCTTTGCAAGAAGTTTAGCGTGTGTGCGAGCGGCAAAATGAGGGCCGAGCTGCTATCTTGGGCACTCCATGCCGTCGACCTTCGACTTCACTCTCAATGGCCGCGCGATTTCAGTCAGCGGTGAATCGACCAACACCTCGCTTCTGACGTACCTGCGCGCGAATGGTCACACAGGAAGCAAGGAGGGCTGCGCCGAGGGCGATTGTGGCGCGTGCACCGTCGCCGTCGTCGAGCGCAATGCGTCTGGCCAAACGACCTATCGCGCCATCAATAGTTGCATCGCCCTTCTCCCTAGCGTCGCCGGGCGTGAAATCGTCACCGTCGAAGGCATCGGGACGCCGGATTCGCTCCACCCCGTGCAAGCGGCGATGGTCGCCAATTACGGTTCGCAGTGCGGCTATTGCACTCCCGGTTTCGTCGCGTCGATGTTCGAGGGCTACTACCGCGACGACATCGCGGAGCCTTGGCAGATCAATGATCAGCTGAACGGCAACCTCTGTCGCTGTACGGGCTATCGACCCATTCGCGACGCCTTCGTCGAGGCGAAGAAGCAGCGCGCGCGAACGGCGAATGCCAAAGACGATCTCTTCCAGATTCGTCTCTCGAAGGAACTGCCCGCATATGCCGGCGTCACTTACGAGAATGGCGCAGAGACGTTCCTCCGGCCGACCTCCTTGAAAGAGCTGCTCGACCTCCGCGCGAAGCATCCGAAAGCGGAGCTCGTCTGTGGCGCGACCGAGATCGGCGTCTACATCAACAAAGCGAATCGCCGCTTTCCACTTCTCATCTCCACGGAAGGCGTGCCCGAGCTGAGGCAGATTCGCGCGACGAAAGACGCCTTGATCGTGGGAGGAGCGGCCTCGCTCACCGCACTCGAAGAGTCGCTCGCAGGCGAATTTCCTTCGCTCCAAAAGATGCTGCTCGTCTTCGCTTCACGCCCGATTCGAAATCGCGCGAGCCTCGCGGGAAACATCGTCACGGCATCGCCCATCGGTGACATGGCGCCAGTATTGCTCTCACTCGACGCGAGCGTGCACATCGTCAAGGCCGGCTCCGAGCGCGTGATTCCGCTTTCTGAGTTCTTTACGGGCTATCGCAAGACAGTCCTCGCGTCGGACGAGATCGTTCTCGCAATTCATCTTCCCCGCCGCGCAGCTTCCGAGACTCGCCGCATCGACTCGTACAAAGTTTCGAAGCGTCGCGAGCTCGACATCGCGATCGTCGCCGCGGGATTCGTCGTCGAGCGTGACAGCGCAGAGATCGTGACGCACGCGCGACTCGCTTATGGCGGCGTCGGCCCGACTCCCGCCCGTGCAGTAAAGACCGAAGCGTTGCTCGTCGGAAAGAAATGGGACGCAAAGACGGTCGAAGAGGCCAAGAAGCTTCTCGCGACGGAGTTCGCGCCCATCGAAGACGTCCGCTCCGGCGTGCCCTTTCGACGCCGGCTCGTCGTCGACCTTTTCGAAAAGTTCTGGTTGGGCGAGGAGAGCCTCGGACAAGACGGCGCACTCGATTTTGCGGCGTCGACTCTCTTGCCAGAGAACGATACGAGCCGAGGACTGAAGCACGAAAGTGCAGTGGGTCACGTCACGGGAACGGCGATCTACGTCGACGACCAAGCGCGCCGTCGTCCGATGCTCGACCTCTGGCCCGTCATCTCCATTCATGCGCACGCAAAGATAAAGAGCATCGACGTTTCAGCTGCGCTAGCGATCCCCGGCATCGCGTGCGTCCTCACGGCGAAAGACATTCCCGGCCTCAACGACATGGGCGCGATTCGCAATGACGAGCCCGTGCTTGCTACGGATGTCGTGCACTACCACGGGCAGCCCATTGCGATCGTCGTCGGCGATTCGCTCGAGAGTTGCAAGCAGGCTTCGCGCGCGGTCGTCGTCGAATACGAACCGTTGCCGCCCGTGCGCAACATCCGCGAAGCCATCGCAGCGGCAAACTTTCATACGGAGCCGCATGTCATCGCGCGTGGGGATTGTGCTGCCGCATTGAAGTCGAGCGCGCACACCCTGAAGGGCGAGATCGACATCGGAGGACAAGAGCACTTCTACCTCGAGGCGCAAGCTGCCTGGGCGGAGTGCGGTGACGACGGCGATGTCTACGTGTGCTCGTCGACGCAACATCCGTCGGAGATTCAGGCCGTCGTTGCGCACGTGCTCCACATCCCCAGAAATAAAGTCGTCGTAGAAGCGCCGCGCATGGGTGGCGGCTTCGGCGGCAAGGAAACACAAGGGAACGGTTGGGCGGCGATCGCCGCACTCGCCGCCCTGAAAACGCAAAAGCCAGTACGTGTGCAGCTCGATCGCGACATCGACATGACGGTCACGGGGAAGCGGCATCCGTTCCACGGATCTTACGAGGTCGGCTTCGACGATGAGGGCAAGCTTCTCGCCGCACGCGTGAATCTCGTTTCAGACGGCGGCTGGGCGCTCGATCTCTCCGAGTCGATCTGCGATCGCGCGCTCTTCCATCTCGACAACGCTTATTACATTCCCAACTGCGAGTTCTCGGGTCGCGTCGGCAAGACGAACAACGTCTCGCACACGGCCTTCCGCGGCTTCGGCGGTCCGCAGGGCATGGTGGTGATCGAAGAGGTGATGGATCGCATCTCCCGCGCGCTGAAGATTTCTCCGGAGATCGTGCGCGAGCGAAATCTCTATCGCGGATCCGGCGAGACCAATACGACGCATTACGGTCAAGAGCTCGGCGACAACCGCATTCCCGCGATTTGGGGAATGTTGCGCGACGAGGCTCGGCTTCGCGAGCGCCGCGAAGAGATCGCGAAGTGGAACGCCAAGGAGAAGCACAAGAAGCGCGGCATTGCGATGACACCCGTGAAGTTCGGTATCTCGTTCACGGCATCCTTTCTCAATCAGGCAGGTGCGCTCGTCCTCATCTATCGCGACGGAACCGTGCAGGTGAATCATGGCGGAACGGAGATGGGGCAGGGGCTCTACACGAAGATGAAGGGGGTCGCGATGCGCGAGCTCGGCGTCTCGGCAGATCACGTTCGCGTCATGAAAACCCGCACCGACAAGGTTCCGAACACTTCGGCCACCGCGGCATCGAGTGGAGCGGATCTCAATGGTGCCGCCGTGAAGAACGCTTGCGACATCTTGCGTGAGCGCCTTGCCGTCGTCGCAGCGTCCATGCTCTCGCAACGTCTCGACGAAAAGATCGAGCCTGCGAGCATCGTCTTCGCCAACGACCGCGCAGGTCTCGGAGACGAGGCGAGAAGTATTCCTTTCGTCGATCTCGTCGCGACCGCATACATGGAACAAGTGCAGCTCTCGGCGAGCGGCTTCTACCGCACGCCCGGCCTCGCTTACGTGAAGAAGGCGGGCAAGGGCGCTCCCTTCTACTACTACGCGTACGGTGCAGCCGTGGCCGAGGTCGAGGTCGATGCACTCAGCGGAATGAAGCGCGTCCTGCGCGTCGACATTCTGCAAGATGTGGGTGATTCGTTGAACGCGAGTGTGGATCGCGGGCAGATCGAAGGCGCTTTCGTGCAAGGCATGGGTTGGCTCACGGGCGAAGAGCTGAAGTGGGGCAAAGACGGGCGTCTCCTTTCGCACTCGGCGAGCACGTATCAAATTCCTTCCATCGGCGACGCTCCGGCAGATTTCAACGTGAAGCTCCTGCCGAACGCCTCGCAGAACGGCGTCATCCACGGAAGCAAGGCCGTCGGCGAACCCCCGCTCATGCTCGCCATCAGCGTGCGCGAAGCCATTCGCGACGCCATCGCCGCGTTCGCGGAATCACCGCGCGAAGTTTCCCTCGAGTCGCCGGCGACGCACGAAGCCATCCACGCGAGCATTCATCAGCTACGCGGCTTGAGCTGAGCGCGCGCAACCAGTCGTAACGTTCACTTCTTTGCCCCATTCGTGGTGTCGGGGCGAAGGTGAGACGTGGTGCTTTCGAAGATCCGCATCTTCACCGTCCTCTTGGCGACGTCCGTCTGCGGCATCGGGTGTGGTCACGGCAGCGAGCGAGCTCTTCCGAAGAATGCGCTGCTCGCGCGCGCGCAGGTCGCTTGGGATCCGGCGACGACACCGCGCGGACAAGAGGCGATGAACTTCGTGAACGCGCAAGTCGGCAGACGCTACTGCTGGGGCGGCACGGGGCCGACGTGTTTCGATTGTTCGGGACTCGTCAATGCCGCATGGAGCAGCGTCGGTGTTCGCCTTCCGCGAACGTCCGAGGATCTTGCGGAGAAGCTTCCCGAGGTTGCACTCGAAGACGTTCGCCCGGGCGACATTCTCTGGTGGCCGGGGCACGTCGGCCTCTATGTCGGACGCGGGTGGGTGGTCGACGCGCTGGACAGTGATCACGGCGTCGTACGACGTCCCGCAAGAGACCCGTATCGCGCGTTCCGACCCATCGGCGAATGAATGAATGGCGAAAACGCGCTGCGGTTGCAGGCGTTTACGAATTTCGCGCGGACAATCGTCAGGTCACTTCACAGAACGCGAAAGGGTCGTCCAATAAGGGTTGAACGAAGCGCCAACCGACTGCTTCGCCACCCACTCTCTTAGGAGCCTCATCATGGTTTACTCACTCTTCGCACTCGCCTCATCGTTTCGTTCGCGTTCGAGCCTAGGCCTTTCAGCCACGCTCGCCCTCGCAGCTTGCTCCTTCGGACTCGTCGCTTGTGGCGGCGGTGACGAGCCTTCATCCGAGCCCGAGTCGATCGAAGTTGCGAAGTCCGCGCTTCAACGTGACACGAGTCCACAAGTGAGCGCCACCGCGCTGATAGCGTATGCGAAGAGCGCCGACGCGCTGACCGCGGATCTCCATCGCGCGATCGCTGCGGAGAGCGCGACGAACAACATCTTCATCTCTCCGTACAGCATCTCGACCGCGTTCTCGATGCTCTACGGCGGCGCCCTCGGCGCGACGAAGGCGGAGATCGCGAAGGTCTTCCACTTCACCGTCGCGGACTCCGAGCTACATGCGACTGCCAACAAGGTCGCGCTCGACCTCGAGGCGCGCGCGAAAAAAGGCGGGCAGGGCTCGGACGGAAAAGGGTTCCGCGTCGCCGTCGGAAATTCGTTTTGGGGACAGAAGACGATGACGTGGAAGACGCCCTACCTCGATCTTCTCGCGACCGAATACGGCGCGGGCATCAACCTCGTCGACTTCATGGGCGAGAGCGAGAAGAGCCGCCTCGCGATCAACGCATGGACGAGCGCGCAGACGGAGAACCGAATCAACGATCTCCTCATCGAGGGTGCGATCACGCCAAACACGCGCTCCGTTCTCGTGAACACGATCTACTTCAACGCTGCCTGGGCGAATCCTACCGAAAGCTCGACGGTCGACTTCGGTGCGGTTGGTGCGAAGAGCTCCATCCCCGCCATCTCCGTAAGCGGAACCTTCCGCCGCTCGACGACCACCGATGCCGAAGCGGTGGCGATTCCCTACGAGGGAAATGACGTCGAGCTAGTCGCGGTGCTCCCGAAAGCCGACATCGCTTCCTACGAAGCGTCGCTCGATGGTCCCAAGCTCGATGCGCTCTTCGCAGGGTTTGCCGCGAAGGACGTCGCGCTGTCACTGCCGAAGCTCACGATCAAGGGCGACTCGGTCAGCCTCAAGTCCACGCTGAATACGCTCGGCCTCAAAACGACCTTCACCGATGCCGCAGATCTGACGGGCATCACTGACGGCGGCATGTTCGTCGGCGACGTCATTCACCAAACCTTCCTCAAGCTCGACGAAAAGGGAACCGAAGCTGCGGGGGCAACCGCCATCGCCAATACCGGCAAGGGCGCCCCGAGCGAGCTCGAGAAGTTCGAAGTGAACCGCCCCTTCCTGGTCTTCCTCCGTGATATCGGCACCGGGGCCATTCTCTTCGAGGGCCGCATCGTCGCCCCGTCGTACGCTCCGTAAGCCTCTTCCTTTTCGCATTCGGCGCGCTTCGTTCCAACGGATGAAGTGCGCTGGCTGCATTTCGAAGACGTCCAAAGCCGGCAGCGCGCTTACTACTGTACGATGGTGACTCCGAATCGATGAGTCTCGCGGACCACTTTCGAAGCGCCGTGCGCCGCCCTTTGGGCGCCTCTCTCTTTTTCGTCGTCGCGCGCGCGAACGGGGCCGAGCTCGAAAATGCAACGAGTGACGTCCAATGGTTCGCTCCCGCGGAGTGCGCCAACGAATCCTCGTTCAACGTTCGTGCGCGCGCGAGCATCGATTCATCGAACGATGTCCCCAAGGCACGTGTCACCGTGAAGAAGACTGGAGCTCGCTACGCGGCTCTGGTCGTTTTTGTAAGTGGCTCCGAGCGATCGTTCGATGGTGAGACGTGTGCCGTCATCGAGGACAGCGTGCTCCTCGTTCTCTCGCTGAATGCGACGAAGAAAGATCCGAATCGTTGGCGTGAAGATGCACGAAGGCTCGCGGAGCTCGAACGTCCGCTGCCGACGCCTCCGCGCGCTGCGAATCCCGATGAGCTGCGACAGATCTTCTTCGGCTTGATGCCGCTCGTGGACGCAGGAACCCTCCCGCGCACGTCGCCCGGCCTCGAGCTCCACGGAGGGATGGCCATGGCGCACGCGCGATTCGAGGCCGCGCTCTACGGCCTCTTACCCGTCGAGAAGAATTCCAGGGTCGGTGTGCGTGGCACGTTCGGTGCGAGCGGCGCGGTGCTGCGCGGCGGTTGGCTCTTTGGAGACGGCCCGCGCTTCGGGCCGATGATCGGAATCGACTTCGAGCGCTGGACGGGGGCGAGCCGTGGGGCCGATACGAACGGCGACGCGACAGCGTTCGTGGTCTCGCCGGAGCTTTCTGCGATGGCAGACTTCTCGCTCGGAAGCGCCGTTCACCTTCTTTTTGCGCTCGGAGGCCGCTTTCCGCTCACGCGCCCACCTTTCGTCGTCGATGGAATCGGTGAGATTCATCGCGCAGAGAGAGTGCTCGGACAGGCGCGAGCGGGGCTCGATGTCCGATTTTGAATCAAAAGATCACGGATTGCGTGTTCGCCGTCCAAATGGGGAGAGAGCCCAAATTTTCTCGCGAACGCCCTTCTGCATCTCATGAATCCACCCACCCCCAACCGCAGCGATATCGAAGGTGCTGAGCCTTTGGAGGTGCGGGCGGTGGCGCTCGAAGAAAAAGTGAGCGCGGGATCCTTCGACGAGATTTATCGATCCCACGTTTCATTCGTTTGGAGAATTTGTCAGCGCATGCGAGTCCCCGAAATGAACATCGACGACGCCGTTCAAGACGTGTTCATCGTCGTTCATCGGCGCCTCGTCGACTTCGACGGGAGCGTTCCTCTCCGCGCCTGGCTCTACGGCATCGTCTCGCGCGTCGTCGCCGATCACCGAAAGCGATTTCGTCGGAAGGAGTCGGCCGTCTCTCCCATGGATTCAGAGCGCAACCTCGGCGTCGAGACCTTCGCGTCGTCTTTGCCCGCTCCAGAAAGAAGTCTCGAGGCGTCTCAGGCGCTCGGACTCGTCGAGCAATTGCTCGAGAGGCTCCCCGAAGAGAAACGTGAAGCCCTCGTTCTTTCGCGTCTATACGAAATGACCGTGCCCGAGATCGCCGCAGCGACGGGCGGAAACGTGAACACCATCTACTCGCGCCTTCGTGTGGCCGAACGCGAATTCGAAGCACTCTACGCGACGCATCTTGCCACTGGAGTTTCGCCATGAACGACGCGATGGAAAAATCGGGAGCGCTCTTCGAAGGAGCTCGTCGCGCGCTCGAGCCGACGCAAGAAGACATCGATCGCAATCATCGCGCGCTTCTCGCGAAGATCGCCGGCGCGGCTTCGCTTGCCGCAGCGAGCAGGTTTGAAGCTGAGTCCGCGGGAGCTGCGACGAAGGCGGTCGCTGCGAAGAGTTCGTTCTCCTTACTAGCGCTGAAGATCGGCACGTCCGCGTTCCTCGTGGGAGCGGTCGCACTGACGGTCTCGCGCGTGTTGCCGTCGAGCTCGCGAACGACAACGCCTGCCGCGGGAACGAGCGCTCTCGAAGTACCGCCCGTGAGCTCCGACACCCCCGTGGCGCAGCAGCCATCCTCTGCGCTCGACGTTTCCGAGCTTCCATCGGCGTCGAATGCGGCTACCCAAGACCACTCGAAGCGTGCGATTGCGCTTCCAGCGTCGTCTGGCGTCGTCCGTGCTCCGGAAGAGTCGGCTGTAGTTTCCGACGAGCCTCTCTTCGAAGGCTCAGCACCGATTCATGTCTCGCCGCTCCTCGCTCCGGAGTTGTCGCTTCTTCAGCGCATGGCCAGTGCGCAGCGAAAGGGCCAGAGCGCGGAGGTATCTGCGCTTGCAAAAGAGCACGAACGCAAGTTTCCGAACGGCGTTTTTCGTGAAGAGCGAGAGGCGATTCGTTCGCTCTCGGATTGCGGCGCGCATGTCGGAAGCAACGAAGCGACATTGGTGCGGTTCGAAAGCGCCTATCCAAAATCGTCTCTCGGAGAGCGCGTTCGAAAGGCGTGTGCAAAATGAAGCTCACGCTTCGAACTGGCTTTCTCGCCGCGACGTTGCTCGTTGGGCTCGCTCTCGGCTGTACGAATGCACCTCTTTCGATCGGTAGCGTCGCTTCGGCGTCGACGTGCGAAACCAACGGTGGCACGTGCACACCAGGTGCGCTTTGCGGAGCCGACAACGGCTTCTCGAGCGCGGGCTTTTGCCCGATCAGCGGCGACGTTTGCTGCGTGTCGTGCCCTGGGGTCGATCTCCCGGAATGCCTCCCCGATACCCACCCCGAGCCCGTGTTCGACGAACTCGGCTGTGTCGACAGCTACACGTGCGCCGACGGCGGTGTGAAGGGGGGGGCCGATGGCGGCAGCAACGGCTTCGACGCCGCCGACGAGTGACCCGCACGCAAAAGAAGGTACGCCGTGCGCTTCGCATTTGATATGCGTCGCTCATGGGGAAGCCGGTGCGTCGATGCTTCGAACGAAGCGCGTTCGTCGCCCTCGTTTGTCTTGCGTCGTTCGCTTCGAGCCCGAGTTTCGCGGCTACTCCGAAGACGAAGAGCGAGCCGCTCTTCGTTTGGAACGCTCCGGAAAAGTGCCCTCCCAAAGCCGCCGTGCTCGCAGAAGTCGCGCGTCTCACTTCGCGTGGAAGCGGCGCCACCGGGGAGGCCAATGTCACCTTCGACGGGCGCGGGTGGCTCCTCGTCTTGAAGATCGAGCGCGAGAACGCCTCGCCTTCCATGCGCGAGTACACGGTCGAGTCGTGCGACGCTGCGGCCGATGCAGCCGCGCTCATCTTCGCGATGGCGCTCGATCCTTACCTCGATCCGTCGCAGCCGAGTCCCCCGCCAGCCGCTCCCGTCGAACCTCCCGAGAAGGAAAAGAAGCCTGCGCCCCCTTTTCGATTTGCCATCGAAGGAGCGGGAGGCGTCGACTTCGAGCTCCTTCCGAGAGTGTCGATCACGACGACGCTCGCCCTCGGCGTCGTCAAAGGAATGTGGCGACTTGACCTCCTCGGGAATCAGACGTTCGGCCAGACCGTCGGTGAAAGCGTCTCGCTTCATCCTTGGGGAGGCGGTCTCCGCGGGTGCGCGGCATTTCTCGAGGAGCCCATTCGTCTCGAAGCGTGCGGTGCGGCTTCACTGAACGCGATTCATACGCGCCAAGGTGAAAAGACGACGTTCGAACCCTTCGTCGGACTCTCGCCGTCTGGGGGAGTCGCCGTACCCTTCCGTAAACATGGGAATTTCTTCGCAGTCGCGCGAATCGAATCCCTCTTTCCATTGGCGCGTCCCCGCTTCCTCGACCATACCAACGAGCTTCACAGGGTCGATCCGATCGTGTGGCGGGGGAGTGTGGGCCTGGGTGTGTTTTTGCCGTGACGCGTTTTTCGCTAAAGTCGTGATGGATCCGGGAGTCTTCGGGCAGTGACTAACGCCTTGCTTGCGTCTTTGCAGCCCGCGATTTTCGAAGAGTCGGAGACCGAGTCTCCGCTGCTCGATTTTCGCGAGATTTACGACACGTACTTCCCGTTCGCGTGGCGCACCGCGCGCAGACTCGGCGTGCGTCCTTCGGCACTCGATGACGTGACGCAAGAAGTCTTTCTCGTCGTTCATCGCAAGCTCGACCTTCTCGCCGATCACGGGACCCTTCGTTGCTGGCTCTACGCCGTCGTCGTACGCGTCGTCCGTCAGCACCGTCGAACGCTGCATCGCAAGAGCCCGCACGAACGCGCCGAAGCGGTCGATCCAAGCGAGCTCGAAATGGCCGACTCGCATCGTCCCGACGAAATCGCGATGACGAATCAGGCGAAGCGAACCGTGGAAGACATCCTCGAACGCTTCGACGAAGATCGCAGAATCGTCTTCGTACTCCACGAGCTCGAAGGGCTCACGGCCGCCGAGATCGCAGAGATCACGGGAGCCAACGTCAACACGGTCTATTCGAGGCTTCGTCTCGCTCGCGCAGAGTTCGAAGAACGCATTGCAAAAATAGGAGGTGCGCGATGAACGAATTGAGCTCGAGAGCCCGCGCATTCCTCGACGAAGGTTTCGCCAACGACGAGCCGATGCCCGAAGATCGAGAGCGCGTTCGCGCCAAGCTCGATGCGGCCCTCGGTGCCGGCGTCGTCACGGCGATTGCGGCGAAGTCTTCGCTCACGCTCGCAAAAGCAGGCGGCGCAAAAATGGCTGCGGCCAAGTCCATCGGAACGGGAAGCGCATTCGTCCCCACCGCCATCCCATCCGCCGTGTCGGCGCCCGCTGCAGTCATTGCAAAGAGCGCGATCGCTGCGGCGAGTGGAGGAGGAATCGGCGCGCTCGGTCAGCTCGGCTTTGCAGGAATGGCGTCGGCCACCATCGCAAAATCGGTCGCGGCGCTCGCCTTCGTCGGAACGCTCGGCGCCATCGGCATCCATGAAGTTCGCGCAACGCGCGAGCGCGACAGGCTTGCGGCCGAGTCGTCGATTCGTCCTGAGCTCGTCGTTCCTTTGGCGCCGCCCACGTCGACGTTCGCAGCTTCTCCGAAGCTCGATCGTCTCCAGCCTCGACCTGTCGAGGGTCCGGAGCTCTCTTCCGCGGAGGTTGGCCCCGCAACTCCGATCGTCACCATTGCGCCGCCGCCGAAGCACGCTCTGGCAGCGAATCCTCCACCGGCCAAAAAGCTTCCCGAGCTCGAAGATCCGTTCGAAGGAATGGACATCCAAGCGAACGCGACCCTTCCGGCGCCGACCGCCGACGCACCTGCGGCTTCTGCGCCCGCGGCCACGAAGTATCCGCTCGTTGCAGAAGAGATGCGCCTTCTTCGTGAAGCACATCTTGCCGTGATCCGTGGGGAAGCCGACGCCGCGCTGCGCCTTCTTTCGGTACACGCGCTCAAGTTTCCAACGAGCGACTTCATCGAAGAGCGAAGCGCCGAAAAAATATTCGCGCTCGCTGCGAAGGGTGACATCGAGCACGCTACCGAACGCGCGCGCGCTTTCTTGGCGACCTACCCGAGCTCAGCGCTGCGCGCGCGTGTCCAAAAGGTCGCGCTGATGGATCGTCCTTGAGCGTCTCCGCACAACGCGTGTCGCGCTGGCATGTCGACCAACCTTGAACGCATTGCAAATAGTCACGACCTTGACCCAATTACGGGAACGCTTCCGATCAGCGACGTGAAGTTTCACGAAGTCTGCGTGAGCTCCGAGGGGAAAAGCTCGCCACAGGCCGCAAATACGGGGCCGTCGTCAATGCCCGGTCCGGCGCGTACAGTTGCCTCTGATCGAAAAACTCGCTAGCCCGCCGCGGGCGTCACGCCTCGTCGTGGCACACGACTTCGACGTTGTGCCCGTCGGGATCGTGCACGAAGGCGGCGTAGTAGTTCTTGTGATAGTGCGCGCGAATGCCGGGCGGACCGTTGTCTTTTCCGCCCGCCGCGATCGCCGCTTTGTGGAACTCGTCGATCTTCGAGCGCGCATCCGTACGAAAGCAAACGTGGATGCGCGGCTCGTTGGGCTTGCCTTCGGCCAACCAAAAATCAGGCTTGGGCGCTTCACCCAGACCGAGGACGACTTTACCGCCGGTAAATTCGAGAGGAATCTCGGCCAAGACTTTGTAGCCGATCGGCGCGAGCGCCTTTTCGTAAAATTCGCGGCTCTTCTTCGGGTCGCTCACGGCAATACCAGTGTGATCAATCATCGGTGCCTCCAATTCTGACTCTACATACGCGCGAACGGCGAGCAAAGCCTGAGCCTTACTCGCCGGACGTTCGAAGAAAATGAAGTTTGAAAGCGAAGAAAGTTGGAAGCGAAGTGAGAAGGGAGCTCAAGCGACGTCAGACGAAGAAAAAGTTAGCCTTAGAAGTAATCAGTTGAAGGAAGAGGTCCGAGCGGCTCCCGTCAAACGGTCGACGGAGACCCAAATGCCATGGTCGCCAAATTCATCGTTCGAGTAATCGAGCGAGAAGATCCAGTACGCGTCGCTCGTTTCGCCCGTCGGGATGTCCGACGCTGCCGAGTCGAGGCGCAGGGTCATCCCGCCGTTGAGTAGGCAACGGAGAAGCGTCGCGGCAGTTGTGTTCTTCGAACACGTCGGATGATCCTCGAAGTCGCCGTCCCCGAGGTATTCGGCGGTGAGGTTGAAGAGATCGCCATCGGTGTCTTGGAGCGTCTTCACGGCAATTGCCGCCGCGTCGTCGTAGCCGATCTTGTTCGTGTACGCGTTCGTCTGGAAGAATGCCTGCGCGGGATCCGAAGCCACCTCGAGCTTGTCGAGCTTCGCGGCCTTGAGCGCCTTCGTGATGACGGGTGAATTCTTCCCGTAGAGCCAATCTTCCTTCTTCAGATCGGCGACGACGTTGCCCTTCGCATTCTTGAGACGAAAGGTGCCGTTCTTGAGCGCGGAATATTTGTATTCGAGCACCGTGGTTTTGTTCACATAGAGCTTGAGAGCTCCGCTGCGCGCGAACCATGAGCCCGTGATCGAGATGGCGTTGCACGGAGCTTTGATGCACTGGACCGTCTGCTTCGCAGAAAAGAGCTGCTTGTTCTCTTCGGTTTTGATGAGCGCGAGATTGGTGAGCTCGCCCGTCCCCGCGTAGGAGCCGAGCACGAGATCACTTTCGCGGATTTCACTCTCCGAAGACCCGTTGCTGTCGACTTCGCTCGAGCAGCCGAGGGAGAGCGAAGCGGCGCAGCCCAACATCAGCGCAGAAAGGACGAAGCGAGAGAAGGTGTTCATGTTTCGGCCAATTTGCACGTGTCGTGCCGACACCTACATGTCACACGTCTCAGAGATCCATTGGGTATTTTAAGAGGCAGAGCGGAGCTTCTTGCCGGATGAGCTCGGGGGCCGGTGGACGCGGGATCCAGGTTTCGTAAGCGACGAAAGTCACTCGGCAAAAAAACGCACATCTTGTTTCGTAATTGTCACCTGGGCGAGGGCGCGCTCTTAACGTGTCCTTGCCGCCGCGAATCGAGCGCGGAACAAAATTGCCTCACGCGTGCCGATGTGGGGCGGTCGCACTCGCTCCCGAAGAGACGCGGGCAACACTCCTTCGTGCGTTTTTCCGAGAAAACGAGTGAGGGAACGGTGTCGGCACGCGCGTTGCTCTAGCTCCATGCAAAGGAGAATTAACTATGGGAACTGCATGGAATCCGAATTGGTGGAAAGAAGAGCAACATGGTCAGACCTGGGAGCGCGTGAAAGACGCGATGAAACGTGACTGGGAGCAGACGCTCTCGGACGTTGGCGTGAAGGGGAAGCGCGATCTCGATCAAGACATCGATGACACGGTGAAGCAGGCCGCTGGCAAGGACGTGATTCCGCCACCGAACAAGCCCAATGCTCCCGGCGGTACGCCCCTCGCGGGCAACACGAAGTCCGCTGACAAGGATATCGCGGGCAAGTGGCAAGACGTAGAGAACCCGATGCGTTACGGCTTCGGCGCGCACGAGCAGTACGCGAAAGAATTTCCCAACTGGACTCCGGACCTCGAGACGCGTCTCCGCGGTGAGTGGCAAGAGCAACAAACCGGCAGCTCGTGGGACGACATCAAGGGATACGTCCGTCAGGGATTCGATCGCTGGAAGCCGCACGCGTAAATCGCCGAGCCCTTCGGCTCTTTATCGAAAGCCATCGCCCTCGACGAGGACGGTGGCTTTTTTTTCGACGTGCACGATGATCATCGGAACACCCGATTAGGTTTCTCCGTGTCTCGAACCTCGAGTCGCGCTTCCCAAACATGCTTTTGAACCTTACGATCGCTCGATGGCGTCGAAAGAGGCGAGCGAAACCGCGAGGCGGAAACAGCTTCTCGGGACCAACGTGGCCGACGCGCCTTCGATCCCCGAAGCACACCTCGCGCGTCTCCTCGATTCGAAACGTCTCGCAGCGCTCATCGCTACGGGTCTCATGGACGGAGAGCCGGAGGAGGCTTTCGATCGCCTGACACGGCTCGCGGCGCGGTGGTTGAAGGTTCCTGTCGCGGCGATCTCGTTGGTCGACGATCATCGCCAATTCTTCAAGAGCGCCGTGGGTCTCGATGAGCCATGGGCCACGCGCCGAGAGACTCCGCTCACGCATTCGTTCTGTCAGTACGCAACGACCTCGCAGAAGCCACTCGTCGTTTGCGACGCAAGAGAGCATCCTTGGCTCAGCGAAAACCTCGCGGTCCAAGACCTCGACGTCGTTGCCTATGCTGGCATCCCCCTCGTCACGTCGGATGAAGAATCTCTCGGAAGCTTCTGTGTCGCCGATACGACGCCGCGGACGTGGACCGAAGACGAGATAAACATGCTCTACGATCTCGCTTCGCT